>JASHUE010000762.1:0-8651 GCA_030040195.1 Streptosporangiaceae bacterium
AAGCCGCGGTGCCGTGACGCACACGGAAGACCTTGTTGTCTTGACGATGAGCGTCGGCGGGAGCCAAGAACTCACATACGCGCCATATCTACGAACTTGCTGTAGTGACCCTGGAACGCGACGGTGACAGTGGTCGTAGGACCGTTCCTGTGCTTTGCCACGATCAGGTCAGCCTCGCCCGCGCGCGGTGACTCCCGTTCGTATACGTCTTCGCGGTGCAGCAGGATGACCAGGTCCGAGTCCTGCTCGATGCTGTTGTGAACCGCAATGCCATCCGCAATGAAGTTGTGCACTCGCGCGACTGTCGCGTCGTAGACGTCGTGCTCGCCGAGTGGCTCGACGGCGACTACCTCGTCCCAGAGGACATCGTTGGTAGCGAGCAGGTCCAGATCGGCGTCGCCGAGGATCCTGGCAACATGCGCGAGCGGACCCGGGCTTGGCGCGTGCTGCCAGAGCGTGCTGCCGCCGGACCGCGGCGCGATCGCCGCCGCTGACTGCCGCTGCGTCCTCCCGCGTTCAAGCAGGGCTTTGCGCACCTGCCGCCAGACGTCACCCGGGATTGTGTCGATAGTGGCGTTGCGCGGCACATTCTCGAGAATCGCCTGCAGCCGCGCGGATGCGGCCGCGCCGCTCCCGCGGACGCCGATGCTACGCAGGAAGGTCAACTGATCGTCCCGGCCCGAGATGTCGAGGGTGTACTGCGGCTCACGGTGCTCAGGCGCCACAGTGCGAATGCGGGCGTTGATGCCGAAGCGTCGAAGCAGGCTTGCTAGATCGTCGAGGAGTTGGCGGCTGGCCGAGCCATAGCTGACGCGCCCTCCTCGCCCGGATTTCGCGATCGTGACCGATCCACCCGTTGCCCACAGATGCCGCAGGAACAGGCTCACCTGGTCGTCAGGCAGGCGGAACACGCCAGCAGGAACGAAATTCTCATGTGAGGGTCGACCGTGGCGCCCAACCTTCTCGAGGCAGCTCGCTATCGGGTTACTCCGACCTGAGCCGCCGCCCAGCAGGTGTGCGAGCTTCACTATGCGGTGTTCGGGCCAAGGCTCAGGCGCCAGCGGTGCAGGCGCCACCCGGGGAACAGCGATGCGAGAGCCGACGAGCAGCTCAGCGAGGGGCATCCAGCCGCCGATCGTCAGGAATCGGTGATTTCCCGTGGCCTCGATCTGCCTGCCGGAGGCCAGCCGAAGCCGGAAAGCCTCCTTGCGGCCGGTGCGAAACACGTGGCTCATTGTTGCCCTTACGTACTTCAGCCTCTCGTCCAGCGCCCAGACCGGGATATCGCGCTCGCCTGTCGCCAGCAAGTCTGCAAGCGAGACCTCCTCGTTCGTGTCCGCTCTGACAATCCGGGTCCTGGCAGTCAGGCAGCCACTCTCGCGCAGATCAGCCAGGAGCGGGCGCTTGTCTGTGCGCAGCTCGGGACCACGGTTGAGCTGCGCGAGGGCGACGACCGGAACGTTGAGTTCCTTGGCGAGCAGCTTTAGCGACCGGGAGAGCTCGGAGACCTCCTGCTGCCGGTTTTCCACCCTCCTCGGCGAGCTCATCAGCTGCAGGTAATCGACGACGATCAGGCGCAGGTCGTTGCGCTGCCTGAGCCGACGGCACTTGGACCGGATCTCCATCATCGACATGTTGGGCGAGTCATCGATGAACAGCGGCGCATCCACGATCTCGCTCATCCGCCTGGCCAGCCGAGTCCAGTCATCCTCGCCAAGCTGGCCGGTCCGCATCGCATGCAGTGGCACTCGCGCCTCGGCCGATAGCAGCCGCATCGTAATCTCGTTCCGGCTCATCTCCAGGCTGAACAGGACCGAGGTCAGGCCCGCCTTTACCGACGCTGCTCGGCAGATATCCAACGCCAAGGCGGAGTTGTGCGTGGGAATCATCGACTTGGTCGCCAGGTAGAGGCTGTCCATGGCGTCCACCTGGACACATCGGACCGGGACGCTGCGAACTGCACGGACCGCGACGATCTTGCGCTGATGAACTCGCTGCGGGGTCCTGGCCGGCCTCCAGTGCCGATGCATCTCGCGCTTACGAGCGAGCCGGAACACGTCGTCCGTGGTCGTGAACGTGATCGTATACGCGATCGACGACGCTTCAGTCCGGCCCGCCACATGCTTGCGCCACATTCCGCACCGATAACCAAGGCCCGCGATCAGCTCTCTCACATCTGCCGCGAGCCTGAGCGAGGTGGTGATGAACTGGACTGAACCGGTTGCATTCACTGTGCCGTCCGAATCGAGCAGACCCGCGAGCAAGCCCAGGCGCTGCTGCCTGCTCGCCCGCAAGTACTCGATGGGTATGCGCGTGCGTCCGCCTGATCCGTAGTCGGGCTCCGAGTCCGCGCCTGCGAGCCATGTGCCCAGCACGTAGGGCGAGACTGGCAGTTCGGCCGTTGGCAACTCGAGCGCAGCGGCTACCCGCACCGCGTGGTTGTAGCCCTCACCACCATCGCGGTGAAGTGTCTCGGCGATCTCTCGTGTGGTTCTGACAATCCCGCCGGCGCGGTACGGCTCGGGCTCAGAGCTCGTCGCCCAACCGCCCCTCAATGCATGAGCAAGCCGACGATCGGCCCTCGTTGTCGTGACCCACTGATGCTCGGCGTCCGCGATGACCTTCGTCTGGTCGTCGAACGTAATCTCATAGCAGGGCCGCTCGTGCATGACGTCCGTGGCTGCGGTCACCGTGATCGGGCGCCCATCGGAGCCGAGCAGCTGGTCGCCGACCTGAACCTGCCCCATGGTGGTCCAGCCGGTAGGCGTCGGTAGCGGCGTCTCCAGTGCGAGTGCCTTCCCCATGGCGGGCCGGGCTGCGATGACGATCATCTGCCCTGGGTGCAGCCCGTTGGTCAGCGCGTCGAGATCGGCGAAACCGGTCGGCACTCCCGACAGCGTCCCGCCGCGCGACCCGATCGCCTCGATCTCGTCGAGCGCTCCCGGCATGATCTCCGAAAGCGGCAAGTAGTCTTCGCTGACCCGGCGATCAGTGACCCCGTAGACCTCGGCCTCCGCCCGGTCAACAAGCTCGTTCGCGTCGCCGTCGCCCGCGTAGCCGAGTTGCACGATACGCGTGCCAACTTCGACCAGCCGGCGCAGGATCGCGCGCTCGCGCACGATCCTGGCGTAATAACCCGCATTGGCAGCGGTCGGCACGGAGGCGATCAGCGTGTGCAGGTAAGGGGCGCCGCCGACCTTAGCGATGTCACCGTTCTTGGTCAGCTCCGCCGCGACCGTGACGGCGTCGGCGGGCTCACCGCGGCCGTAGAGGTCGAGAATGACCTCGTGCACGATCTGATGCGCGGGCCGGTAGTAGTCGTGCGCCTTGATGACGTCCAGGACATCGGAGATCGCGTCTTTCGACAGGAGCATCCCGCCAAGCACGCACTGCTCCGCGGCGAGGTCGTGCGGGGGCGTCCGCTCGAACTCGTCGCCGCCGCGCGGCATGATCTCCGCGACACTCACTGGGCGCACCTCCCCGTGCTACGCCGCCAGTCCCGCACCCGCTCGCGTGCGAACTCACGCCTGTTCTATCGAACGCCTCCGACAGTCTCCTGCGACTCGCGGCGCGCGTCGATTCATGCTGTGCACAGGTCTGTGGACAGCATGTGCAGACACGCCGAACGGACTGTGCGCAGCCTGGGGACGTTGCTGTGGATTGTCCTGTGGGAGAACCGTTCCAGCCCATCTGGCCTGCGGAAACCTTTCTCGCAGGCTGTGCATAGAAGATTTTTCTGAGTCTCGAGAATGCAGACGAGGCCGGTAAGTTATCCACACTGGGAATTTGACGTCCAACGTCATGGATCAGCATTGGCGGCCCTGGATCGCGGGCCCGGCCAATCGGCTAATTTGCCGTGCGCGGCCGGCCCGCGCGGGCCTATAGTTCGAGTATGTGTTCGAACGCCTCGGGTCGGCCCGAGGACGAAGCTCTCGCCGGCCGGCTGGGCAGCGCGATTGATGACGTCGCGGCAGCAGCGGGGTCCGACGGGCAAGTGCCCGACGGCGACCTGACGACCAGGCTGGCGGCGGCGTGGGCGCTCATTGCCGAGGTCGACCCGGAGCTAGCCGATCGCACTGCGCGGTACTCCCGTTAACTTAAACCTTCAGGATCGGAACGAGGGGGGACCGGGGCTCAGTTAGTCCTGCCCCGCCGGCGCCAGCGCGCGGATCTTTTATCGGCCAGCACCTGGTGCACCACGTTCCGTCCGGGAATGCCGGTCACTCCGCCGCCGCCATGCGTAGCCGAGCCGGCCTGATACAGGCCGCGGACCGGGGTCCGCAGGTCGGCGAACCCGGCCGCCGGCCGGGCGTGGAACATTTGCCCGATGGTCAGCTCGCCGTGGAAGATGTTGCCGCCGACTAGGCCGTACTCCTGCTGCATCTGCCGCGGGCCGATGACCTGCCGATGCAGGACCGAGTCGGCGAAGCCCGGCGCGACCGCGTCCATGCGGCCGATGACACGGTCGGCGTAAGCGTCAAGCGCGCGTTCGTCTGGCTCGTCGGCGTACGTATGCGGCACCCATTGCGTGAACATGGACACCACGTGCTGCCCGGTCGGGGCGAGGCTGTGGTCGAAGACGCTGGGGATGCAGATGTCCGCGAATGGGACCGCCGACGGACGGCCCGCGACCGCGTCCTGGTAGGCAAACTCCAGGTCGTCCGGGCTCTCGGCCAGCACGATCGTTCCGCCGTGCACTTGCGGGTCGAACTCGGGATGGCTGGCGAAGACCGGAAGCTCGCTGACCGCCAGATTGATCTTGACAGTCCCGCTGCGGGACTGCCAGCCGCGGATGTCCGCCACGAAGTCGGACGGCAGCGTTGCCGGATCGAGCAGCCGCAGGAACGAGATCTTGGGATGCGCGGTCGTGATGACGATCCCGGCGTCGACCTCTTCGCCGCTGGCGAGGCTCACCCCGATCGCCTGGCCGGCCCTGGTCCTGATGGATGCCACCTCCGCACCGGCGCGGATCTCCGCACCGAACGACCGCGCCGCGGCGGCAAGCGCGCTCGTGACGCCGCCCATACCCCCGCGCGGGAATCCCCACGCCCCGGCCTGGCCGTCCACGTCGCCGATGTGATGGTGGAGCGTCACGTAGGCGCTGCCCGCCGAGCGCGGCCCGGCCCAGGTGCCGATCACGCCCGACACCGACAGCAGGCCGCGCAGCGCGTCGCTCTCGAAGTAGGTGTCGAGCAGGTCCGCGATGCTGCCGGTCAACAGCCGGGTCAGGTCGACCGCCGCCCGCGTGTCGACCTTTCGCAGATGCCGCAGCAGCAGGCCCTGCCTGAGCACATCATCCGGCCGACGCGACCCGAGCCGGGGCGGGATCTCACCGAGCAGGGGGGCCAGGACCGCCGCCATCCGCGCCATGTGCTGGTCGTAGCGGTCGTAGTTGTCAGCGTCGCTGGCCGAGAACTTCGCGATCTCGGCCCGGCGCAGCACCGGATCGTGCGGTAGCGCGAGGTAGCGCCCGTCGGCACGCGGCGCGAAGTACGGCCCTTGCGGGAACACGTGGTACCCGTGCCGCTCCAGTTGCAGGTCCCGCACGAGATCCTTGGGCAGCAGGGAGACTACGTAAGACAGCGACGTAACCGTGTAGTCAGGCCCGAACGGGTGCTCGCTGACCGCGGCTCCGCCGACCACGTCCCGCCGCTCGCACACCAGCGTGCTGAGCCCGGCCCTGGCCAAGTAAGCGGCCGCGACCAGCCCGTTGTGCCCGCCCCCGACGATGACAACGTCTCTCCTGGCGGGCATGGCAGTCGGATCCTCTCGTTGTGCGCGTCAGTGCCGGCCGTGGCTGGAGCCAGCCTTAACGGAAACGGCTGGCTCCAGCCAGGACCGGCACCGCCCCGCGAGGTGACACAGCCGCATGTTCACCCGACGGACGTCTCTGGGCTGAGGCGGCGCAACATACCGCTTTGCGCGGACGCTTCGCACAAGCCCCGGTCCGGTCGCGCCGACGGACCACACCGGCCGGTGCTATCCCTTGTCTGTGGTGGCGGGAACTGCGAGGCCCGGGGCGTCAGTTGCCTGTGACTTCGATGTCCAGCGTGGCGCTGACCTCGGGGTGGAGGCGCACGCCGACCCGGTGCGAACCGACGGTCTTGATCGGGTTCTGGATCTCGATCTTGCGCCTGTCCAGCTCGGGACCGCCCGCGCTCTTGACCGCGGCCGCGATGTCGGCGGTCGAGATCGAGCCGAACAACCGCC
The DNA here is from genome assembly GCA_030040195.1 of Streptosporangiaceae bacterium. Lineage (GTDB taxonomy): Bacteria > Actinomycetota > Actinomycetes > Streptosporangiales > Streptosporangiaceae > JAJYUU01. The sequence continues at coordinate 6,211 of JASHUE010000762.1, forward strand.
CGCCGCTGCCGGCCCTGGTTTGCAGCCTGACCCTGAGGCCGGCCAGCCGGGCCGCAGCCTCCCTGGCGTCGTCGAGGCTGCGGATCTCCCGGGCGGCGCGGCCGCGCTTGATCATCTCGATCTGCTGCTCCGAGCCGCGCGTCCAGGGCATGGCGAGGCTGCGCGGCACGAGGTAGTTACGCCCGTATCCGGCCTTCACCTCGACGACGTCCCCTGGCGCGCCCAGGCCGGAGACCTCCTGGGTGAGGATGAGCTTCATCGGCTTACCGCTCATGGCGTCAGTAACCTCCCTCGGCCTCAGCGAGCCGTGCTCGTGTAGGGCAGCAGCGCCATCTCGCGCGCGTTCTTGATCGCTGTGGCCACGTCGCGCTGGTGCTGGGTGCAGTTGCCCGACACCCGGCGGGCGCGGATCTTGCCGCGATCGGAAATGAACTTCCGCAGCAGCGCGGTGTCCTTGTAGTCCACCCTGGCCACTTTCTCCTGGCAGAAAAGGCAGACCTTCTTCTTCGGCTTGCGGACTGGTGGCTTGGCCATCGTGGTGCTCCTTAGCAGAGCCCCGCTGTCGGGCGGGGATGGTCGGTTGGTCACTCCCGCCGTCGGGCGGGGATGGTCAGTTGGTCACACCCGCCGTTAGGCGGGGATGGTCGGTTGGTCGTAGTTATCTGTCTTCGTTAGAACGGCGGCTCGTCGGAGAAACCATTGTCGCTCCCGCTGTCGGCCGCCCACGGGTCGTCGCTGGAGTGCCCGCTGGCGCCCCCACCATATCCGCCCTGGCTACCTTGGCCGCCGAAGCCGCCGCCGGCCCCGGACCTGGTCGACTTGGTGACCTTCGCGGAAGCGTTCCGCAGCGAGGGGCCGACCTCATCGACCTCGACCTCGTACACGGTGCGCTTCTCGCCCTCCCTGGTCTCGTACGACCGCTGCCTAAGCCGACCGGAGACGATCACCCTGGTGCCCCGCTGCAGGCTCTCGGCCACGTTCTCCGCGGCCTGGCGCCAGACATTGCAGGACAGGAACAGGCTGTCGCCGTCTTCCCACTGTCCGGTCTGGTTGTTGTACCTGCGCGGGGTGGAAGCCACGCGGAAGGTAGCGACCGCCTGGCCGGTCGGGGTGTAGCGGAGCTCCGGATCGCCGACAAGGTTGCCGATGATCGTGATGTTGGTGTCGCCTGCTGCCATCGGGGATTCTCCCGCTCGCTCGGGTCGGTTCAGGTCGAGCTCGGGCGGCCGTAACCGCGGTTAGTGCAGGTCGGGCCGCAGGATCTTCGTCCGCAAGACCGCCTCGTTCAGGTTGAGCTGACGGTCAAGCTCCTTGACGGTGTCCGGTTCCGCCATCAGGTCGACGACGGTATAGATGCCTTCGGACTTCTTCTGGATCTCGTAGGCCAGCCTGCGCCGGCCCCAGATGTCAACCTTGTCCACGGTGCCCCCGGCCGAGGTGACGACCCTGAGGAACTGGTCAAGGGATGGCTGGATCGTGCGCTCTTCGAGCGAGGGATCGAGAATGATCATCATCTCGTAACGGCGCATGGGATTAACCTGCCTCCTCTGGACTCTGGCGGCCACGGTCTTTCCGTAGCAGGAGGAGCCGCGGCTGGCCGGAAACCCGGCGCTGCTTACGCGGCCGAGCCAGCTTACCAGCCTGGCCCGACAGTTTTGGCAGGCCGGGACCAGATGATCAAGGTTCCTTCAGCCCGGCCCGGTATCGCCGCAGTCGCGGTCCACGGCGGGATACGACAAGAAGTGGTTCCCTTCCGGAGCCGAGGGGAACACACTGGTAACAGCAGAACCGGCCAGTGGTATTCATCCGTCGATGGGGGTACCAGCCATGCCCGAGGCCGAGGCCGCCACGCCTGAGGTCGGCACACCCGAGACTGCCACCGCGCAGACGCAGGCCCGCGCGCTTCAACTCACTCTGAACAGCGACGGTCAGCGGCACCCGCTGCTGAACACCGTCGCCGTCTTGACGCTCGCTTGCGGCGTCACCGCCTTTATCCTCGGCCTCTACCACAGCCAGCACCTCCTCCCCTCGATCCTGGGCATAGTCGCCTTCGGGGTCGGCTTGGTCGCGCAGATGATGTCCGCTACCAGGGAGCAGCGCATCCTGATCGTGGCCGGGATTGTGGCCGGCTTTGTGGGCATGGGGCTGGGCATCGCGCACGGCGGGTTCTGACCGCGGCCGCGCTGCTAGTGTCCGCCTGCTCCCACAGTCGGCGGCTGGGGCTACGGTGGGCAGATGACCAGGATCGGCGCTCATCTGCATGACGGGGACCCGCTGGCGCAGGCCCAGGAGATCGGCGCCGACGCGGTCCAGTTCTTCCTCGGCGATCCTCAAGACTGGAAGGCCCCGGTCTTTCCCCGCGATCCCGGGCAGATGCGCGCCGACTTCGAGGCCGCCGACGTAGACGCGTACGTGCACGCGCCCTACTTGGTCAATGTGGC
>JASHUE010000763.1:0-2956 GCA_030040195.1 Streptosporangiaceae bacterium
GGTGATGCCAGGGTCAACTTGGATGCCGGGGCCCATCGTGGTCGTGATGGCGATCTTCTTGACGTACCTGCCCTTGGCCGCCGACGGCTTCAGCCGGGTCACTTCCTCCAGCGCCGCCGCGTAGTTCTCCACCAGCGCGCGGTCGCTGAACGAGGCCTTGCCAATGATCAGGTGCAGGTTGCTGTGCTTGTCCACGCGGAACTCGATCTTGCCGCCCTTGATGTCAGTGACGGCCTTGCCCACGTCCATGGTGACGGTTCCTGTCTTCGGGTTCGGCATCAGGCTCCGCGGGCCGAGCACGCGGCCGAGGCGTCCGACCTTGCCCATCAGGTCCGGGGTCGCGACCACGGCGTCGAAGTCGAGGAACCCGCCCTGGACCCGCTCGATCAGCTCATCGGAGCCCACGTAGTCCGCGCCTGCCGCGCGAGCTTCCTCAGCCCGGTCGCCGGTCGCGAAGACCAGAACGCGGGCCGTCTTGCCGGTTCCGTTCGGCAGGTTGACCGTGCCTCGGACCATCTGGTCGGCCTTACGAGGGTCGACGCCCAGGCGGAACGCGACCTCCACGGTCGAGTCGAACTTGGTCGTCGAGGTCTCCTTGGCCAGGGACACTGCCTCGGCCGGGGTGTAAAGCTTGCCTACCTGGACCTTCTCGTCGGCCTTGCGGTAGGCCTTGCTGCGCTGCATGTAACTCTCCCTTAGTAACGGGGTTGTGGTCAGTGGGCCAGCGCCTGGCCCTGCCACCGCCGCGCCGCGCGGCGCGGCTGCGATTGACTTATCGATTGGTACCTGTGACGGAACGCTCAGCCCTGGACGGTTATGCCCATGGACCTGGCGGTTCCGGCGATGATCTTCTCAGCAGCCTCGATCGAGGTTGCGTTCAGGTCAGGCATCTTGACCTGCGCGATCTCGCGGACCTGCGCCTGCGTCATGGTGCCGACCTTCGTCTTGTGCGGCTCACCGCTGCCCTTCTGGACGCCAGCCGCCTTCTTGATCAGCTCCGGCGCGGGCGGGGTCTTGGTGATGAACGTGAACGAGCGGTCTTCGTAAATGGTGATTTCGACCGGGATTACGTTCCCGCGCTGGGACTCCGTTGCCGCGTTGTACTGCTTGACGAAGTCCATGATGTTCACGCCGTGCGGGCCAAGCGCCGTGCCGACCGGCGGGGCGGGGGTAGCGGCGCCCGCGTTCAGCTGCACCTTGACGACCGCAGCGATCTTCTTCTTCCTCGGAGCCATCTGGCTGTCCTTACCTCACTGTCTGTTCTCTGGGCGGGGCGGTAGTGGCGGTTCCCTGGGCGGGGCGGTAGAGGTGGTTCTCGTGTCGGTCACTGACCAGGCAGGTGAGCGGCGCCGACTCAGATCTTGCTGACCTGGTCGAAGGACAACTCCACCGGGGTCTCCCGGCCGAAGATCGAAACCAGCACCTTGAGCTTCTGGGTGTCAGGGTTGATCTCGTTGACCGTCGCCGGCAACGTCGCGAAGGGCCCGTCCATCACGGTAACGGACTGACCGACCTCGAAGTCCACCGCGGCCGCACGCATGGTCTCGGCCTTCTTGGCGGCCTTCTCCTCCGGCTCGGGCGCAAGCAGGCTCGCGACCTCATCCAAACTCAGCGGCGATGGCCGGCTTGACAGCCCGACGAAGCCGGTCACGCCTGGCGTGTTGCGCACCGCTGCCCACGACTCGTCGGTCAGGTCCATCCGGACGAGGATGTAGCCAGGCAGTACCTTCTCCTGGACTTGCTGTCGCTTGCCGGACTTGATCTCGATTACCTCGTGCGTGGGAACCTCGATCTGGAAGATGTAATCCTCCATGTTCAGCGACTGAGTGCGGCTCTCGAGGTTGGTGCGGACCCGGTTCTCGTACCCGGCGTAGGAATGCACCACATACCAGTCGCCTGGCAGCGTGCGGAGCTCGGACTTGAACCTGGTGATCGGGTCGATGTCAGAGTCTTCCTCGGCCGCGGCTGCCTCATCTTCGTCGGCCGCGGCTGCCTGTGCTTCGTCGGCCGCGACTGCCTGTGCTTCGTCTGCGGCATCCTCGGCCGCTAGCAGCTCATCGCTTGCGGACCCGCCGTTGCGGGCCTCGTCTGGGCTGCCGCCCAGCGCAATGCGCGCCAGCTCCACATCGGACGGGCCGCTGGCCTCGGCCGCGGCTTCCCCCGCCGACTGGTCCTCTGGCGGCAGTTCGGACTCGGACACGTTTCTCTTTTCTCCCTGCGCTATCGTGCGCTCTGGCCAAGCCCCGGCGCTGCCGCGTGTCAGCACCGGAACGCAAGCCGAGGCCCTGTGATCATGGTGCCACGCTCAGTGCGCGGACCACTACCCAGCCGGTTAAACCTCAGCCGAAGAGGGCGAATACCAGCCTGGTGAATCCGTAGTCAAGGGCGGTGACGATCCCCACCAAGACCAGGATGAAAACCAGTGCGGACGTGGTGTAGGTGATGAGCTCCTTGCGCGTCGGCCAGACAACCTTCCGCAGCTCGTCCCGGACTTCGGTAACGAACTGGGCAGGCGTAGTGCGATCCTGCTTCGCCGGGCCCTTGGGCTTGGCGGCCCGGTCCGGAGCCGGTCCACGAGTCTGAGTCGCCATGTCCTCACCTGAGCACTAATCCGTTGCCGGCTGGTAGCCGCCATTGCCCGCGAGCCACGGGCCGTACACGCAGGGCAGGAGGGACTCGAACCCCCAACCGCCGGTTTTGGAGACCGGAACTCTAGCCAATTGAGCTACTGCCCTCTGCTAACTCAACCTCTGCTACTCAACTTCTGCTAACTGCTAACCCAAACCTCAGCTAACCCAACTCCGGTAGCCCAAGCCGCACTGACCCAGCCTTTGGGCCAACCCAACTCGTGCTAGCCGAAGTCCTGCTAAGCGAAGTCTTGTCCCAGAACCTCCGCGCCGCAACCTCCGCGTGCAACGATACGGCACCGCGGGCGCGCTTGAGCCACCCGACGGGC
>JASHUE010000764.1:0-12991 GCA_030040195.1 Streptosporangiaceae bacterium
GGCCAACGGGCTGTCCGCCAGCGAGCGCCGGGACCGGGCGCCGCCGACTCTTACGTCCCGCGTGGTGCTCGGCGCCGAGCACCACGGGCACGCTCGTCGCCCTACGCGCCCGTCGCCTGTGGTCGTGGGCGGCGCGTTCGGCATTGCTACCTTGCGCCGAGCTGCGGGAACACCGATCTGGGTCGGCGGGCGGATACCGGCCATCCGCTCTCCCCCCATCTGTTCCGCGGTCGGCTACTGTGGGCCAGTGCGGGTTGCCACCTGGAACGTGAACTCGATCAAGCAGCGGGTGCCGCGGCTGCTGCCGTGGTTGGATCAGCGCCAGCCCGACGTGGTCTGCCTGCAGGAACTCAAGATCTCCGACGAGGCGTTCACCGATCTGCTCGGCGCCGACCTTGAAAGTCGCGGCTATGCGGCTGCGGTTCACGGCGAGGCTCGCTGGAACGGCGTCGCGATCCTGTCCAGAGTCGGCCTTGATGAGGTGGTCAAAGGCCTGCCGGGCGGCCCCGGCTTTCCTGATCCCGAGGCCAGGGCGATCTCGGCTAGCTGCGACGGGATTCGGGTGTACGCCGTCTACGTGCCTAACGGCCGCGCCCCCGACTCCGATCACTACCACTACAAGCTCGAGTGGCTGGCCGCGCTCCAGCAGTACGTCCGGTTGGGGCCAGACGCCGCGATGGTGTGCGGCGACATGAACATCGCGCCGACGGACGCGGACGTGTTCGACCCCGCGGCTTACGTCGGGCAGACGCACGTGACCCCGCCGGAGCGCGCGGCGCTCGCGAGCCTGGAGTCCGACGCGGGCCTGCATGACGTGGTGCGCGATCACTGGCCGGACCAGCGCGTGTTCTCGTACTGGGATTATCGGGCGGGCATGTTCCATCAGGATCTCGGCATGCGCATCGACCTCGTGCTCGCGACCGCGCCGGTTGCCGAGCGCGTTCGCGCGGCCTGGATCGACCGGCAGGCCCGCAAGGGCACGGCCCCGAGCGATCACGCTCCGGTCATCGTCGATCTGGACGAGGCTCCCGATGGCGACATCGGGCCGGTAGTGCCGCCGCCCTCGGCGACCGCGAAGAAGCCAGGCACGGTCAAGCTCCCGCAATCTCGCTGAGTGTTGGCCTAACCGCCTGGTCGGGTATAGGCGTCGGCATATTCATTTCGGAACTGGCCGGGGCCGTCGAACTCCGCGACCAGCCGCCGGAAGTCGTCCATCCGCGGGTACCGGCCGGCCACATCCGCGGCCGGGATCGTGCTGAGCTTGCCCCAGTGCGGGCGCGGCTCGAACGGCGCCAGCGCCGCCTGCGCGGCAGCCAGCGCGGGCCCGACGACCTTGGCGTCCGGCACCCACGTGAAATGGAAAGCTACCGAGTCCCGCCGGTAGGCCGGGCTGAGCCACAGATCGTCGGCGGCCACAGTGCGGGTCTCGCTGACCTGCACGGCCGGCGCGAGCATAGCGCCGATGCGGGTCAGGGCGGCCAGCGCCTCGACCGCATGATGCCGGCCGAGCAGGAATTCAGACTGCAGCTCATCCCCCGCGCTCGGCGTGAACTCAGGCCTGAAGTGTGGCAGCCGCTCGTGCCACGGGCCCGGCCGACCAAGCTGCGGCGTGCAGTTGTCGGCGGGCATGCCGGCGATCGGGTGCAGGTCAGCCTCGGCCAGTCGGCCGCCGAGCCAGCGCGCCGGCGGGACGTCGGCCGGCGCGGTGCGCTTCAGCCAGACCTGCGTCATCCGGTCACGGCGCCAGTCGGTGAACATGCTGACGCTGTAGGCGGCCGACGTGATCTCGTCGAACCCGGCCGCGACTGCGGCGAACGGCACGTCCTCATATACCCACTGCCGGACGGCGAACGCCGGAACAACGTCGAGCGTCAGGCTCGTCACGACGCCGCACGCGCCGAGCGCGACGACCACGCCAGGGAACCGGTCTGGCCCGGCGCTCCGGCTGACCTGGATGAGATCGCCGCCGGCGGTTACCAGTTCCAGCGCGCTCACCGCGGCGGCCAGGCTCTGGTTGGCGTCACCGGAGCCGTGCGTACCGGTCGCGACCGCGCCGGCAACGGAGATGTGCGGCAGTGAGGCGAGGTTGGCGAGCGCCAGCCCGGCCGCGTCCAGACGGGGCGCGATGTCGCTGTAGCGCAGCCCGGCGCTGACGCGCACCGCGGCCGCCTTGGTGTCGACGTCCACAGCCGGCGGCAGGCCGGCCAGCGAAACGAGGTCACCGTCGGTGTCGGCGACCAGGCTGAACGAGTGACCCGTGCCCAGGGCCCGGATTCTCCCCGAACTGGCGACCAGCCGCTGAAGTTCGGGCACGCTCGCCGGGCGGTGGACGGTCGCGGCCCGGAACTGCACGTTCCCGGCCCAGTTTGCCAGCGATCCCATGCGCGAACGCTACCGGCGGCGTGCAGCGGTACGCGCGGCTACGCGGCCGCCACCGGTTCCGGCCGTGCACCGGGTCCTGACTCCGCCGCGTCGCAGGCTGCCGCCAGCCGGTAGTAGATCAGCGTCAGGGTGATGGCCATGAACGGGCCATAGCCGACGCCCGCGACGATGGTCGGGATCACCCGATGCAGCACGACCGGCATGCCGGGCGTGCTGATCACGAGGATCGGGATGACCATGACCAGAATCCAGACGCCATAGGCCTTCGCCACCGTCCAGACAAGCGCGGACCCGTGGCCGTGGATAAGGCGCCAGCTGCGCCGGACGCCTGCCAGCACAGGCAGGTCCTCGATGACGACGACCGGCACGGCGAGCAGCCACATGAACATCAGGTACAGGGCCGGGATGGCGACGAGGAAGTCCCAGGACCTCAGGATCGATATGGATCCGACGAGCACGAGCCAGACCGCGGCCAAGACGGCCGCGGCAGGCGCGGCCCGGACCACGGCAGTCGCCAGCCCGATCCGTGTCGGGGCATCGCCTGCCCTGGGCGCCGGAGGGCGCGCCGCGACGACAGTGATCAGGAGGAACGTCGCGACCCCGGCAACCGCGTAGCACCACGCTGCCGATCCGCGGTTGACGGTGATCAGCGCCGTGAGGCCCGCGGCCGGCCCGTAGACGGCCGCTGCGATGATCAGCATGCGGGCGGCGCTGGCGCGATGCAGGTGCCAGGCGTCGCGCAAGACGTCGGCCAGCGGATCGGTCACGGCGCGATTATCGCATGGCGGACATCACGGGCGCAGCGCCCGGCCGAACCGGTGCGGCAAATCCGACAGATCGTTGCGCGCCAGCCATTGCCGCCGCTGCGTTTTGTCCGGCCTAGTCGGCCGCAAGGGGCCGGCACGCGGCTGTTCAAGCTGGCGCTCCGCAGGCGCTGGTTCAGCCGCCGACTCGGTTTGATGATGAGTCCGGTCGCATGAGGACGCGTGTGGCATCATCGGCGTCACTAGCGGCACCCACCTGCGGAGGTGAGGGTGCGGGACTTGGCGGCGGACAAGCCCAAGACGCCAGAACCCGGGGATCTCGGCGCGAACGCGGGAGCGGAGACGACTGAGGTTTTACGCCAGCGGCTGGCGCGGCTGCCGGATGGCCACCCGTCATCGCACCGATGGCGCGAGGTAGACGGCGAAGCCGCCGCGGTAGCCCGGAGAGGCTCATCGGAGCTCGCTAACCCCGTGGCCGGGCAGGTCGACGCCAAGGCCGCGCGATCGCCCTGGGACGCTGCTGGCATCTGCGCTAATGCGGACCGGCCGGCGCCGGATACGATCCGGCTGACCGAGGATCGAATGAGGCACACTCTTGACGGCGATCAGTGGGGTGGCGGTCACCGGCACGGTACCGGTCATCCGGGCAAGACCGAGTTTCCGGAGCGGTGGAGCGACGAGGCCTGCCAGGCGCACGTAGCTGATGTCGCGAGCACGCCGGACGAGACACCGGTCTGGCAGCCGAATCATCGATGGCTTGTGCACGGCGTGCGGGACGGCGTGGAGGTCATGGTGGTTGTCAACCACGACGGTCGGATCTGGACGGCCTGGCCCGAGCCCGGTGGGCCGGGGGTCGTCAGGAACCCGGAGGAGGCCTGATGGACCAGGGGCGATTGCTTGCGGCGCTCAGACAACTGCCTGACCAGTATGCGGGCAGAGTGCGGCAAGAAGACGTCGCCGGTCTGCGGTCGATGGCCCAGGCGGGCGAATGGCGCGAGCTGGTTGACCTGCTGGTTGCAAGCCTGGCCTACAACCACGCCGCCATCAGCGCGCAGGAGGCAAACAGGCTCAGGAGCTACCTGGAGGACCTGGACATTCAGGAGTCCGCCATCGATCAGATCGCGATCCGCGACTAGCTCACCGTCGTCTGGCAAAGTCGGCGGGCCGGCGCAGCAGGCAGCAGGCGGGCTCTTAGTGTAGAGCGCGGGCGCGGTAGGCCGCCGCGCTGGCCGCTAGCAGAGGACGCCGCATGCCCGCTGAGCTCATGAACGGCACGGAACTGAGCCGCGAGATCGTGGCTGGCGCCGCGAAGCGTGCGGCTGAGCTGGCGGCGGCCGGTGTCATCCCCTGCCTGGCGACCGTGATCGTGGGCGAGGACCCGGCCTCGGTCACCTACGTGCGGATGAAGCAGAACCGCTCGGCCAAGGTGGGCATCGCGTCCCGGCACGTCGCCCTGCCGCACGAGACGACCACGCAGCAGCTAGTCGACGAGATCAGCGACCTGTCGGCCGATCCCGACGTGCACGGTATCCTGCTCCAGCACCCGGTCCCGGCGCACATCGACGAGCGGGCCGCGTTCGAGGCCATCGCCCCGTACAAGGATGTCGACGGCGTCACGATGCACTCGTTCGCGGCCATGGCCTTCGGGGAGCCCGGCTTCGCCTCCGCGACGCCCGGCGCCATCATGCGATTGCTCGACGCCTACAACGTCGACCCGAGCGGACAGCACGCCGTGGTGATCGGCCGGAGCCCGATCCTCGGCAAGCCCGTCGGCATGCTGCTGCTCGGCCGCAATGCCACCGTAACGTACTGCCATTCGCGCACCCGTGACCTGCCTGAGATCACGCGGACCGGCGACATCGTGGTGGCCGCGGTCGGCAAGCCCGAGTTCGTCCGGGGCGACTGGATCAAGCCGGGCGCGGTCGTGGTGGATGCCGGCTACAACCCCGGCAATGTCGGCGATGTCGCCTTCACCGAAGCAGTCGAGGTCGCGAGCCTGCTGACGCCGGTTCCCGGTGGCGTCGGGCCGATGACAATCGCCGTCTTGCTTGACCAGACCGTCGACGCGGCCGCCAGCCAGGCATCCGGCTGACGGCCCGGCCGCCGCTTGTGGCGCTATTACATTCTCCGAATTATTGTTGGCGCCTGGAGGTGGCTCATGACCAGGGACGCGATTCGCGGCTCGTCCGATCGCAGCATCCTGATCCTGACCAGCCTGGCTGAGGGGCCCAAGCACGGGTACGCCCTGATCAAGGACATTGAAGACTTCGCGGGCGTCAAGCTCGGGGCGGGCACGCTCTACGGCGCGCTGGCCGCGCTGGAGAAGGCCGGCCTGGTCGAGGCGCTGCCCGCCGATGACCGGCGTCACCCGTACCAGATCACCGCTGGCGGCCGGGAGCACCTGCGCGTCCGGCTGTCGGAAGCGGCGCGGATTGCCGAGGTCGGACTGCGGCGCATCGCGGCGGCGCCGACGTGAAGCGCATAGTTGCGCTGTATCCGCGTGACTGGCGCGAGCGGTACGGCGACGAGGTGGCCGACCTGGCGGACGAGCTTGTGCGGATGGGCGAGACAACCGCGGCGCGGGCTCGGCTCGGCCTGGCCGCCGGGGCCGCAGTCGAGCGCTGGCGACTGCTGGCCCGTCGCGACGTGCTGGTGGCATTCGTGGCCGCTGGGGCGATCGCGGCCGGGCTCGCGTTCGCGGTCACGCACACGCTGCACGGTGCCATCGCGACCAGGCCGTACTTCGACACGCATTCGTCGGGCCTGCTGCTGACCGTCGTCATGCTCGGCTGGATCTCAATGGAGATCACCGAGTTCGTCCGCGGCCGGCGCTCGCCGTACTGGCGCCACGGCGCGGCCAGGAGCGTGGCGCGGAGCGGCTGCTGGCTCATACTGGCGGTGGGCGTTATAGCGACGAACGGCGCCGATTACCTCGCCCCGCCGTTCTTCCCCGGCGCCGCGATAAGGCCGGCGCGGGCTCGTTCACCATCGGCATCGCGCTGGTCCTGGCCGGTGTGGCGTTGCGCGGGTGGTCGTTTCGCGCGCTGCGCGGGAGGTACTTCAACCACGCGGTCAGGGTCAGCCCCGACCAGCCACTCGTCACCTCCAGCCCGTACCGACTGCTGCGTCATCCCGGCTGCGCGGGGATGATGGTGATCTGCACCGGCACCGGGCTAGCTGCCGCGAACAGGATCGCGGTCGCGCTCGCCACGGTGCTCACGCTGGCCGTCGTCACCCGGCGGACGAAAGTCGAGGAAGCGGCCATGACGGCGGTGCTGGGCGAGCGCTACCGGCTCTATGCTGCCGGCCACAAGCGGCTCGTGCCGCTGATCTGGTAACCGCCGCTACGGCCTCCAGCCGCACCTCTGGTTCCCCGACCTGCCCGCTCCGCTCGTTATTACACTTTCCGAGATATCTGTTTCAGAGGTAGCCAGAGCCAGCGGGTGGAGGAGGAGACATGACGATTGCCCTCGCGGTGACGACCTGGGCCTGGCTGGCGTTCGAGATGGTCCTGCTGATCCGCGACCGGGTGCGCAACCAGGGCAGCACGGCCGGTGACCGCGGCACGCGGCAGCTTAACTTCCTGCTGATCATCGCGGCGGTGGTGATCGCCGACGTGCTGCGCCCGCTGACCAGCACACACTCGCCGCTGCGGATTCCGGGCGGCCCGGGCGGCTGGACGGTCATCGCCGGCACGGTCATCGTCTGGCTCGGCCTGTTCATCCGGATCTGGGCCGTCGCCACGCTCGGCCAGAGCTTCCGTACCACGGTCGAGGTCGATCCTGGTCAGGCCGTCGTTTCCCGCGGCCCGTACCGGCAGATCCGCCATCCGTCGTACACCGGGCTGATGCTGATCGTGATCGGCGTCGGCATCGCGGCCGGGAACTGGGTGGCGCTGGCCGTCTGCATTGTGCTGCCAGGCGCGGCGATGCTGCGGCGGATCCGGGTCGAGGAGGCGGAGCTGACCAGAGTGCTGGGCGAGCCCTACCAGGTGTACTGCGACCACACCAAGCGCCTGATCCCCGGCCTCTGGTAAGTCGGCTCCGCGCCAGGTCGGCTCGCCAGGCCGACGCGTTGACGGGTCAGGCGGCCCGGCGCCAGGCCTCGGCCAGCGCGACGTAGCTGGCGCGGCGGCGGTGCCGGTCCAGGCTCGGCGTCACCACGACGATCTCGTCGGCCTGGGCGGCCTGCTTCATCTCGTGCAGCCGCTCGGCCACGACCTTGGGCTCCCCCGTCACCATCCGCCCGTCGTCCTGCCGCCCGGATCGGAACTCTGCGGAGTGCGCCAGCTGGCGAACCTCCTCGGGCCGCAGCGGCTCGCGGATACCGCGCCTGATGTTCTGGCGGGTGAGGGTCCAGGCCGCCTCGAAGTCGATCACGGCCTCCGGATCCTCGCTCGCGAAGACCAGCACCGACATCGCCGAGTACGGCTGCGCGCCCTCGGTTCTCGGCTCGAACCGGCGCCGGTAGTCGACCAGCGCATCGAAGGCGATGTCGGGGCTCATGTGGTGGGCGAACACGGCACTCATCCCGTTAACAGCAGCGAACCTGGGGCCGTAGGAGCTGGAGCCGAGCACGAACAGCTCGGGCTTTTCGTCGACGATCGGCGCTGCCACCAGCGGCTCGTACGGGTGCCCAGAGGGAAAGCCGTCGCCGAGAAACGCGAGCAGTTCGCCGACCTGGGCGGGGAACTCTGCCGCCGGGTCGGTCACCATGCCCCGGCGGAGCACGTGGGAGGTCAGCGGATCGGTGCCTGGTGCGCGTCCGAGCGCCAGGTCGATCCGGCCAGGGTACATCGCTAGCAACGTCCTGAATGTCTCAGCGACCTTCAGCGCCGCGTGGTTTGGCAGCATGATCCCTGCCGCGCCCACGCGGATCCGAGAGGTGAGCGCCCCGACGTGCGCGGTCAGCAGCTCCGGCGAGCTGCAGGCCAGGCTGCGCATATTGTGGTGCTCGGACACCCAGTACCGCCGGTAGCCGGCTGCCTCTACGGCTTGCGCGATCTGTACGGCACCGGCAATGGAGCCGGCCGCGTCCTCGCCGAACTCGATCCCGACGAAGTCGAGCACGGCTAGCGGCAGTGACTCCTCGTTCCCACTCATGATCACGTCAATGCGGGGAGGGCCGGCCGCATTCCCGCAGCGGTCCAGGATCCCTGACCTGGGCCTGTCGTAGCATGCCAGCAGTGAGTATCAACCAGAAAGTCGCGGTAGGCACCGTATACGTCGCCGCCATGTTCATGTCGATCATGGACGCGACGATCGTGAATGTCGCATTGCCCGCCATCGGACGCGCGTTCGCCGCACCGCCGACGGCCGTGGCCACCATCTCCATCGCGTACCTGGTGAGCCTGGGCACGTTCATCCCGGCGTCGGGCTGGCTGGGGGACCGGTTCGGCGGCAAGCGGATCCTGCTCATGGCCACCGCGGCTTTCACGGTGTCGTCGGCACTCTGCGGCCTGGCTACGAGCCTGCCCGAGCTGGTCGCGTTCCGGGTGCTGCAGGGCGCAGGCGGCGGCATGCTGGCGCCGGTCGGCCTGGCGATGCTGTTCCGCGTATTCCCGCTCGAGGAGCGGATCCGGGCAGCCTCGATCCTCACCGTGCCGACGACGCTCGCGCCCGCGGCCGGGCCGGTCCTAGGCGGCCTGCTGGTCACCGAGCTGTCCTGGCGCTGGGTCTTCTACGTGAACGTTCCGATCGGGGCGGCCGCGATCATATTCGGGCTGATCTTCGTCCGCCAGCCGCGGCAGGATCGGCCGGGCCGCTTTGACCTGACCGGGTTCCTGCTCTCCGGAGCCGGCATCGGCTCATTGATGTACGGAGTATCGGAAGGACCTAACATCGGCTGGGAGCGGCCTGAAGTCATCGGCACGGTGATCGCGGGTGCCCTGCTGCTGACCGCGATGGTCACGGTCGAGCTGCGGCAGCCGCGTCCGCTGGTGGCACTTGGTCTGCTGCGTGACCGGCTCTTCCGGTCGGCCACGGGGGCGCTCACCCTCGCGGGCATCGGTTTCATCGGGACGCTCTTCGTGACGTCGCTGTACCTGCAGGATGGCCGAGGGCTGGACGCGCTGGTAGCCGGGCTCAGCATTTTCCCCGAGGCGTTCGGAGTCATGGTCGGGGCCCAGCTGGCCAGCCGGCTGTTCTACCCGACCCTCGGTCCGCGGCGGCACATCTCGCTCGGGCTTGCGGGCGCCTCGGTCTCGATGGGCTTGCTTGCGGTGCTCGGCGACCACACCAGTCTGTGGTGGGCCAGGCTGATCATGTTCGCTTTGGGCGTGTCGATGGGCCAGGTATTCGTGCCGACGCAGGCCGCGGGCTTCGCGACGATCGAGCCGCTCTTCACCAGCGCAGCTTCGACGCTGTTCAACACGGCCAGGCAGTTGTCCGGCGCGGTCGGCGTGGCCGTTCTGACCACCGTGATTGTCGCGGTCGGGCCAATGCACGTGGTCGCTGGCCGACCCGTTCCCGACCTGAACGCCTACCGGGCGGCGTTCCTCGTCGCGGCCGCGGTCGCGCTGATCGGTATCGTGCCGGCTACGCAGATCCGCGATCGGGACGCGGTGACCACGATCCCCGACGGCCGCTACCGGCGCCGGCACCCGCTGACCCCGCAGGAGCAGGCGGCCTGACCGGTTGCTATCGGGCGGGAGGGATCCTGGCCAGCAGGAGAGGCGGCCACCCCCCGTAAGGTGAAGGGCGGCTGGATGGCTCGCCGGGGGGATGCTGATGACACAGGCCGATGGGACGCCAATCGTGCGGACCCTCGTATTCGACGTGCTTGGAACGGTTGTGGACGAGCGCGGATCTATCGCCAGGGAGTGCGCCGCCGCGCTCGCCGGGGCACAGGACGGGGCCGCCTGGGCCCAGCAGCTTGCCGTCGCATGGCAAGAACACATGGACGGCCTCCTCGCGCAGGTGACTGCGGGTACTGCGCCGTGGCGGCCCAGCGACGCGCTGCGGCGGGAGGCGTTGCACGAGGCGGCAGCCGCGCTCGGGCTCGCCGACCTGCCAGCCAGCGTCCTTGATGACCTGGCCCTGGCCGGCCAACGGCTGCGATCCTGGCCGGATTCGGCGCAGGCGCTGCGGAGCCTGTCCGCCCGGTATGCCGTGGTCGCCCTGTCCAATGCCACGCTCGCCGAACTGACCGGCATGTCCGCGGCCAACGGCCTGGCGTGGCATTGCGTCCTGTCGGCCGCCCTCACCCGCGCTTACAAGCCCGATCCCGCGGTTTACCAGATGGCCCTGGACCTGCTCCAGCTCAATCCGGAACAGACCCTGTTCGTCGCGGCCCATCCGTGGGACCTGCGCGCGGCGGCGGGCTACGGGATGCGCACGGCCTACATCTCCCGGCCGGGCGAGGGGACGCCATCCGCCGACGACCAGTTCGACCTGTACGCCACGGATCTGGCGGGCCTGGCCGCGGCCGTCACTGACGGAATCGCATCCGCAGCACCCTGAAAATAGCGCGACGGTCGGCGATCGACGATGACAGCATGATCCCGTGCTCAGGTACCACATCAGGCCCGCGACTGACGAAGACATCGGCTTCCTGGCCGATGTGGTCATCGAGGCTACCCAGGCCCAGGGCCGCCTGCCGAAGGACTTTGACGAACAGCAGTGGCGCAAGCGCTTTGGTGAGTGGACGCTGGAGCAGGTCCGGGGCGAGATTCCCGATAACACGACCGGCGTCATCGAGGTCGACAGGGTGCGCGCCGGGAGATTGCGGATCGCTCGCACGGCCGACTACATCGAACTGTGCGGCATTCAGTTGCGCCCTGATGTTCAGCGACGTGGTCTGGGCACCGCCATCATCGAGGACCTCAAGACAGAGGCCGCAGCGACCGGCGTGCCCCTGGAGCTGAGCGTCGAGAAAGACAACCCAGACGCCCGCAAGCTGTACGAACGTCTGGGATTCGTCCAGGTGGGCGAGACCGAGCAAGAGTACAAGCTCCGCTGGAGCCCACGGCCCGGTTTATAGTCGCTCGCTACTGCTTCTTGCGCGTCCGTACACGGGAACTGGCTCGCAGCTCGTGGTAGGACGCGGCAAACGCGGACCACCAGCGGGGATCGCCTGCGCCGATCGCCTGCGCGAGTTGCCGGCCTGCGCCGGTCCGCAGCGCAGAAAGGGCGCTCAGCTGCGCGAGGCCCGGCACGCGTGGCTCCGCGTCACCCTAGATCCGCTCGGCAAACACCGGCTCGCCACCATCGACTGCGGTGTAGATCTCCCGGCCGTCCAGGAACGCGCGCTGCACCCGGCTCAGCACATCTAGCGGATCGCCGGACCAGATCACGATGTCCGCGTCCTTGCCCGGCTCCAGCGAGCCGAGCCGGTCGTCCACGCCGATGATCCGGGCCGGGTTGATGGTCAGCGCCTGCAACGCGGTCTCGCGGTCCAGCCCGTACTTGACCGACAGCGAGGCCTGGTGGACCAGGAAGTTGATCGGCACCACCGGATGGTCGGTGGTGATCGCGATCGTCACGCCCGCCGCAGCCAGCTTGCCGGGGTTGGCCAGCGAGCGGTTCCGCAGCTCGACCTTTGACCTGGAGGTGAACAGCGGGCCGATGATGACCGGGATGTTCCGCGCAGCCAGCAGATCGGCGACCAGGTGAGCCTCGGTGCCGTGGTCAATGACCAGGTCATACCCGAACTCCTCGGCGATCCGGATCGCCGTCGCAATGTCATCGGCCCGGTGGCAGTGCTGGCGCCACGGGATCTCGCGGCGCAGCACCTTGGCCAGTGCCTCGAGCTTCAGGTCGCGGTCAACCGGCTTGCGCTCCTCCTCGGGCTTGCGCGCCTCTGCATCGATCTTGGCCTGGTAATTGGCAGCATCTACGAAGGCGCCGCGGATCACAGCGGCCACGCCGAGCCGCGTGCTCGGCGTCTTCTTCTGCTCGCCGTAGACCCGCTTCGGGTTCTCGCCGAGTGCCGACTTGAGGCCGGCCGGGGCGCGCAGCAGCATCTCGTCCACGGTCCGGCCCCAGCACTTAAGCGCGCATGTCTGACCGCCGATCGGGTTGCCGGAGCCAGGGTTCACGTTCACCGCGAGCACTCCCCCGCCGACGGCGTCCCTGAAGCCCAGATCGGCAGGGTTAATCGCGTCCAGCGCCCGGACGTTCGCCGTCACCGGATCGGTCATCTCATTGGTGTCCGAGCCTGCCCAGCCCTCGGCCTCCTCGTGTACGCCGACGTGACCATGCGCCTCGATGAAGCCTGGCAGGACCCACGAGCCCGCCGCGTCGATCACCTGAGCGCCGTCCGGCACCTTGACCTCTGCGCCGACGGCTGCGATCTTGCCGTCGGCCACCAGCACGGTGCCGTTGTCGATGGGCTCGCTGCTGATCGGAACTACCCGGCCGCCGGTGATGGCCACTGCGCTGTTGCTCATCAGGTCTCCTTACCAGGGTCGGCGAGGACCGGCCCGTTCCGTTGCAGGCTGCAGCCACCACCTTAACGGGACATTTCCCGGCATGCTCGCGCGGGGACGGGAGGTTCCCAGGTCAGGAACCGTCGTCGCCGCGCTCCGGGCAGGCACTACGGTGGCTGCAGGCTGAGCTGGGGCGCACATGAGGGAGCGAGGATATGAGCGCGGCGTTCGAGCACGAGGTCAGGGTGCGGTGGCGCGACACTGACGCCCTGGGCCACGTCAACAACGCGGTGTTCATGACCTATCTCGAGGAGGCCAGGGACGCCTTCTACGCAGCCGTGGTCGGCCGCGATCCGATCTACGTGGTGGTCCGGATAGAGGCCGAATTCCTGGCCGAGATCCGGTACGAAGACCGCCTGGTGACGGTTCGGATAGAGGTCGAGCACCTTGGCACGACCAGCTTGACCACACGGGAGAC
>JASHUE010000765.1:0-3358 GCA_030040195.1 Streptosporangiaceae bacterium
TATGACCAGGCTGCCCCCTACGACGACTACACGCAGGCCGGATCCGGCCCGGTGCAGGCGTATCAGGAAGATGACAGGTACGCTACCGGCGGTGAGCCGTCCGACTGGCGGGAACAGCAGGGCGGAATCGGCGCACCGGGGGACGTCGGGGGCGGGTATGAGCCAACCTCACGGCGGGAGCGCGAGTACCAGCGGGGCGCGGCCGGCCAGGATAGGCCGCTCGGGGGCAGCAGGAGGTCTGGCCGCGGCATGGAGGCGGACGAAGACCGGCATAGCGGCTTTTTCAGTGGCTTTCCCGGCGATGATGAGGACGACAATTACGGCGGCAGAAAACGGCGTCGCGGGATCGGGGCCGGAACCATCGCGCTGATCGTCGTCATCGTCGTGATCGCCGGGATCGGCGGCGTCGGCTACCACTACTACAGCCTGTACAAGTCGCGGCACGCGAGTTACTCGGGCAGCGGGTTCGGGTCGGTGGACGTCATCGTGAAGCCGGGAGATAGCTTCGACACGATCGCGCCCCAGTTGCTGAGCAAGGGCGTGATCGCGGCGATCGATCCGTGGGACGCCTACGTGGCGAACAAGCCGGATTCGCTTCAGCCTGGCGAGTTCAGGCTGCACGAGCATATGAGCCCGGCTGCGGCCTGGGCCCTGCTGGTGAACCCGGCGTCCAAGGTCAACTCGGACGTCACGATCGTCGACGGCCAGCGCGAATCGGTCATCCTGGCGAGCCTGGCGGCGGAGACCGGTCTTCCGCTCAGCCAGTTCCAGGCGGCGGCCAAGGACACGTCGGGTCTGGGCCTTCCTTCTTTCGCCGACGGCAACCTGGAGGGATACCTCTACCCGGCCACCTACCCCTACGTCCCCGGATCGTCGACCGCGCTGCAGATCTTGCAGGCGGCCGTGCACGAGTTCAACGTCGTGACGGGCTCGATCGGCCTGGCGGCGGGGGCCAGGCATGCGCAGTTCACCGAGGGTCAGGTGATCACCGAGGCGAGCCTGCTGGAGGCCGAGGTCGGCCCGAAGTACTACAAGGACGTGGCCAGGACGCTGGACAACCGGCTGATCCAGAACATACCGCTGCAACTGGACAGCACCGTCGCTTACGTCACGGGCAAGTACATTTACGCTCTGACCAGCAGCGACCTGCGCGTGAACTCGCCGTACAACACGTTCCTGCACACGAACCTGCCGCCCGGCCCGATCGACTCGCCCGACGTCGCGGCGATCGAGGCGGTGCTGCACCCGGCGCCCTCGAGCGACAACTGGCTCTACTTCGTGACCGTGAACAAGCAGGGCCTGACCCTGTTCACCAACAGCAACGCCCAGTTCCAGACCTGGTCGCAGGAGGCCAAGAACAACGGGCTCTAAGGCGACGACCGGCATGCGGGCAGCCGTGCTCGGCTTGCCGATAGCCCACTCGCTGTCGCCGGTCCTGCACACCGCGGCCTACCGCGAGCTGAGCCTGGACGGCTGGACCTACGAGGCCATCGAGTGCGACGAGAGCGGCCTGCCCGCGCTGCTGGCCTCGCTCGGTCCGGAATGGGCCGGGCTGTCGCTGACCATGCCGCTCAAGCGGGCCGTGCTACCGCTACTGGACGAGGCCGCGCCGCTCGTCACCGAGGTCGGCACCGCGAACACGGTCGTGCTGGCCGGCGGGCGGCGATCTGGGTATAACACCGATATTCCCGGAATGGTCACTGCGCTCGCGGAGGGCGGGGTGGCGCGGCCCGCCAGCGACGTGCTTGTCCTGGGCGGGGGGGCGACCGCCGCCTCGGCCCTGGCTGCGCTGCGCGATGCCGGTGCCCGCGACGTCACCGTGGCCGTACGGGACCAGGTCAGAGGCAGGCAGCTGCTCGCGGTCGCGGACCGGGTCGGCATCGGGGTGCGGCTGACTCCGTTCGGGCCGGGCGAGCTCAGGCAGGCCTGGCTGGCCGAGCGCGGTGCCCGGCCGTGGGGGCTGCTGCTGTCGACCGTGCCCGCCGGGGTTGCCGACGACTGGGCTGGCCTGATCGCCGACGGCCGGGTTGCGGCTCAGGTGGTCTTTGATGTGGTCTATCACCCGTGGCCAACCAAGCTTGCGGCCGCCGCGGGGGCGGCCGGAGCCGTGATCATCGGAGGCTTCGAGTTGCTGCTGCATCAGGCCGCGGAGCAGGTCAGGCTGATGACGGGTCGGCCCGCCCCGGTCGAGGCCATGCGGGCGGCCGGGCTAGCCGCTCTCAGGCTTCGTTCCGATATAAGTCACCAAGCAGACAGGTAACCACCGGCGGGAATACCGGCAGGTACCAGAATGCGTTACTCTTGCTGGACGTGAATGCTCGGCAGTTAGTGCCGGGCGTGCAAGCGGAGGACCACCCCGGCCACCTCCCACCTGGCCGGCATGGCGCTCGATGAGCCCGATGCCGGCGGGTATTCAGCCGGCCAGCCCAGAAGGTAAGGCTAGCTGGCAGCCGGTCAGCCTACGGGCTGGCTGGTCGGGCCGGACGCGTCTGCCGACGCGCGATGCGCCGGCAGCGGCGTTGGGGGTATGCCCTTTGGTAGGCGCGGCCTGCCGACGGGAGCGGCTCCCGCATGGTGGCCCCGCAGCACAATATGCGGGGCTTTCTGCATTCCATGGGAGCTCCGCACTTCCTGGGCCGGGAAGGTCCCAGCTCAGGAACATGGTGACTTAAGGAGGTCACATCAGCACCGAACCTCGTATCAACGAGCGCATCCGGGTACCTGAAGTACGGCTCGTCGGCCCGAACGGCGAGCAGGTCGGGATCGTTGCCATTCAGGACGCGCTCCGGCTGGCCCAAGAGGCAGATCTTGACTTGGTCGAGGTTGCGCCGATGGCCCGGCCCCCTGTTGCCAAGCTGATGGACTACGGAAAGTTCAAGTATGAGTCAGCGCTCAAGGCCAGGGAATCGCGCAAGAACCAGGCCCAGACGGTCATCAAGGAGATCAAGCTCCGGCCGAAGATCGACCCGCACGACTACGGCACCAAGAAGGGCCATGTCGAGCGCTTCCTGAAGGCGGGCGACAAGGTCAAGGTGACGATCATGTTCAGGGGCCGCGAGCAGTCCAGGCCCGAGCTGGGCTTCAAGCTGCTGCAGAAGCTGGCCGCCGACGTTGAGGAGCTGGGCTTTGTCGAGTCCACCCCGAAGCAGGACGGCCGGAACATGATCATGGTGATCGGGCCGCATAAGCGCAAGACCGAGGCGATGGCCGGCGCTAAGACGGAGCGGGCCCCGCGCTCGCGGGCCTCGGCCAGCCAGGAGGAGCGGGCCCAAGCGGAGCGGGCTCACGCCGAGCAGGCTCAGGCGGAGCAGGCTCAGGCGGAGCAGGCTCAGGCGGAGCAGTCCCAGGCCGGGCAGGC
>JASHUE010000766.1:0-4405 GCA_030040195.1 Streptosporangiaceae bacterium
AAGAATCTCTCGTAAGTAGATATGCCCGACCCTCACGGCAGACGTCGCGGCGGCGGGCCAGATACTCGGATGCCCGGCTCGATCGGACCGGCGGTACGCGAGGGTCCGAGCCACGAACCGGGGCGGCGTGCGGCCTTCAGGGCCGGTCCAATGCGGTCGGCGGCGGCAAGCCGCGGCGGCCGTAATGCGCTACCCTGAGAGCGCCTCAGCGGCGGGAGCGCAGGCCGCAGGCACGGGCGATTGGCTCAGCGGGAGAGCGCCTCGTTCACACCGAGGAGGTCACTGGTTCGATCCCAGTATCGCCCACCAAAAGACTGCAGGTCAGAGGCAGTGCCAGGAAGATCCAAGATTATCCAAGATCGCTCGGGGTGGCATCTCGGGGGCCAATGGAGCGAACAGTGCCCCGAGGTGAAGTCGTCTAATTTGACCGCGGGGCACCGACTGTAATGACCGTCGTTGCACGGGCCGCTGGCGCGGCGAGCTGAATCTCGGCATAGACGGCCAGGGCAAGCGCAAGCGCCGCAAGGCCTCGGCGCCGACCGAAGCCGAGCTGCCCGATAAGCTCGACGAGCTGCGCCACGAAGTCGACCAGGGCGTCCGGTCGTAGCGAACCTAGTGACCCAGGCCGTCGATGACTGGCTCGCCGGACCGATGGCCGACCGTGCGCCCAAGACGCTCACGACGCTGCGCGAGATCTCGCCCCGTCGTGCTGAGCCTTGTCACCGGATTGCGGACCGACGAGGCTCGCGCGCTCCGCTGGGACCATGTCGAGCTGGACGTACCGAAGCCGTTCGTGGCCGTCTGGCGTTCGGTGCGCGCTGGCGGCGATACCAAGACCCCGTACGTCCAGGAGGACGTACGGGGTCTCTGAGCGGGCCGTAGACGCGCTGACAGCGCACCGGGAGGGTCAGGGGGACAAGCAGCGAGCGCCGGCGGCCGAGCTGTGGCAGGACACAGGGCTCGTGTTCACCACTCAGACCGGCAGGCCGCTGGACGCGGCCAACGTGCGCCGGTCATTCCGCCGAATCTGCCGGAGGGCGAGAATCGGCGGAACGACCGGACACCGAGGGGTCTACGGCACAGCTTCGTCTCGATCATGTCCGACAATGGCGTGCCGATCGAGCGCATTGCGGACCTCGTCGGCGATGCGGGCGGAAGCCGGGTCACAGAGGAGGTCTGCCGGCACCAGATCCGGCTAGTGCTGAGAGAGGGTGCCGGAGTGATGGGCAAGGCCCTGAAGCCGAAGGGCCGTCGATTGGCGCGCGGGCCGAGGAGGGCCCCGTAGGCAAGGTAGATCAGCGCAACGCTCGTTTGCGTATGCGGGCCCTTGGTAGCTGGTCTCCGCCTGCGACAAGATGCAGAACCTGCGGTCGATCGCCGACTTCTGCACTGACGGCCCTGCCCTGTGGGACTGCTCGACCAGAACGACCCTGCCAGCCAGCTCTGGTACTACCAGTCGCTCATCGCGGCCTACGCTGACCGCATTCCGTCGGCGGTATAGTCCCGATCGACACGCGACAGCTCGCGGGTGCTATCGCACCTGGCAGCATGAATGGGGCCGATCTTGCCACTTTGCCGCTACTGTCTCGCCAATGTGCAGATGGGTGATTGGTGGTGCCCGAACTGCAATCGGCGCAGCGGCTATGCCCCAAAGGGGGCGGCCAAGCTGCGGCCGCCGGAGCTGTCGCTGCCGGTTTCGACGTCCGCAACCGGCCTTAAGGCACAGGCCATCGGCTTTCCGGATCCGCAGGCATCGATGGCTGGCTTTGAGTCGGCTTGGGAAGCCGCCTACCGCCTCAGGCTGGGTCGGCGCCGGCGGCGCAGGCAGATATCAGCTGGGGTCGCCGGAACAACTCTCGCGCTTGTCGTTGCGTTACTGCTGGTTGTCCTCCACACCGGACCCACGGACGTAACTGTTCCGCTGACGTTTGACCAGAGTTCGTACGGGGCGGCGTTCGACCCGCCGCCGATCATTGACGTCACGATCGGGCAAAGCCACACCGTCGCGGTATTGCTTGATACAGGCTCGGTCGGCCTGCACATCTTCGCTAGCGCGGCCTCGGCCTCAACCTGGCCGGGGGTGAAGGTGTGGTCCCAGGGGGAGACTGTGGAAACGCTCGACGGAACCCTGTTGACGGGACCAGTTGCGTCGGCGACCTTGCGGTTCGGGAGCTTGAAGACGACGAAACCTGTTCCCTTCCAGCTCATCGAGGCCACGAGATGCAGCAACAGTGGGCTAGGAATCAGCTGCCAGACAGGTAGCGACGAGGACGCTTTGGAGGCAGTCGGTGCCGACGGCATCATGGGTATCGGACTGGACGGACCGGCGCCCGGCGATCCGGTTACGAATCCGCTTCTGAGCCTGCCCGGCAAATTCGGCCGGATCTGGACCGTCGACATGACAAATGCCGGCACCGGAGAGAACGGTGAGCTAGTCCTGGGCCCGCCGCTGTTGCGTCACCCGCTTGTCCGGCTATCGCTGAACTCGATGGGCTCGTCGGATGGTGAACCCACCTGGAACGATGAGCCAGAATTGTGCTGGGCGATCGGCCAGTACCACCTGTGCGGCCCCACCATCCTCGACTCAGGATCAAGCTTCGCTGACATCGGGTCGCCGCACCTCTACGTGCACGCGGTCTCGCTTCCCGGACTGCCACGCTTGGTAAACGGTGACCAGGCAGTGTCCATCTCGCTGCCCGGGCACTCGGCTGCCTTCTGGTCGTTCGACGTAACCGGACCGGGCCCAGGTGCAGTCTCAGTCGCCGATGTCAGGTGGCCGTTCCTAGACACTGGCGAAGGGGTATTCCTCGCCTTCGAGGTCCAGTACGACAACGCCGCCGGGACCATCGCCGTCGCGAATCCCGGCAGCTAAGCGAAGGCCCTGCAGCGCCCTGAGCAGGTCTCACGGCAGCCTGCCTGTCAGACTGGGCCGGGAAGCCGCGTGGTGACCGCAGCCCGAAGGCGCCCTGCTCGCCGCCTGGGCGCTATGCGCTGCGGCCAGGTTGAGAGCTCGGCGCTGCGGGTGCGGCAACCGTGAGGCCCGCTAACGACCCCGCGCATTGCTCATCGCCCGAGTCATGAATCGGTCCGGCCGCGCCGCAGGCGCCAATCCTGGCGGCGAATTGGCTACTCACGGTCACCGTGAGCCGCGCGGGCTGAGCACTGTTCGCCAGGCGAACGGTTAGTGGGGACGGACCAGCGGATCCTCCTCTCAGCAGGCGTTCTCCTTACTGATCGTTTACTAGCGCAGTGGATTTTCCGCGCGAGCCGTCGGGTAGGCAGGTGACGCTGAGTAACTAGAATGGCGCGCGCGGCCATTCATTTAGCGCGATCGCGCCATGGGACGGGGGAGCGGCGTGTTCAAAGTGGGGCGGCCCGAGCAGCCTGGCGGCGACGAGCCTGAGGGTTCTAGCAGCGGACCTGACGACCCGGGAAGTACCGGATCAAGCGAGTCAGCAAGCAACGCAACGAAGACCGGCGCACCTGGCAACATGAAGGTAATCGGGATCGCGGCCGCGGCGTTCGCGGTGGCGGTGGCGGGCGGGATCTATGCGCTCACCCAGCAAGGCAGCGCGCCAGGTCTGCCGGGGTCACCAACGGCCACCGGCCCGATGAAGGTCGAGTCGATCCTCCCGGCCGTGGGGACGAGCCAGGTGGACGGGGCCGGGCCGATCTCGGTGAGCTTCTCGGATGCGGTGGCGCCTAATTCGCCTGATCCGACCGTTAGCCCGGCAGTTGCCGGTAGCTGGAGTTCCGACGGCAACACCCTGACATTCATGCCGTCGGCTCCGTTTCCGCAGTCGACCAAGGTGACGGTCAACGTTCCCAGTGGTCCGGGTGGCATCCGCGCTGCGGACGGCTCCCTGCTCACCCAGAGCGTCACCGACAACTTCACCACCGGCACGTACTCACAACTCGGCCTGGCCGAGATGCTTGCGGAACTCGGTTACCTGCCGCTGACGTGGGTGGAGTCCGATAACGGTGCGAACAGGGGCCAGATGATGGACGCCGGGCCCGCAGGCGAGACCGCGGCCGGCATGGCCTACGACCCGCCGGCCGGCAACTTCTACTGGCAGGCCGGGTACCCGTCGACGCTGGCCAGCCTGTGGTCGCCGGATCAGCCGAACGTCATCCTTCGCGGGGCGGTGATGGCATTCGAGGCCCAGCACAACATGTCCGTCACCGGCGACCTCGACGCGCAGTTGTGGAGCGCGCTGTTCAAGGCAGTCGCGAGCGGCCAGGACAACACGGTGGGCTACACCTACGCGGTGGCAGACCAGGTCGATCCGGAAACGCTCACGATCTATCACAACGGCCAAGAGGTGATGCAGAGCCCCGCCAATACTGGCATTCCGGACTCGCCCACGGTGAACGGCACGTTCCCCGTCTACGAGAAGTTCCGCTT
>JASHUE010000767.1:0-7324 GCA_030040195.1 Streptosporangiaceae bacterium
CGTGAGCTTGGTTGCCGCGACCCTGATCGACCGGGTGCCGATCACGATAGACGAGGAAAATATAGCCATCGTGTATCAGGGCGCTGGCAGCGCCGATCCAGTTGCCGGCCCCGCGTGCGGTGTGCAGGACCGGCTGGCTGTTCTCCCAGTTAGGCAACATCGCTCAGCGTCCTAGCAGGGTCCCCCGTTCCGCATCAGGCCGTCGGCCTGGCCTAACGGACGCGGGTCCCCGGGAGTCCGGGGCTTACAGTCGCACCGCCACAACCGTAGCAAACCGCCGCGGTGGCCTGCCAAGGCACCACTGCGAGCCTCGACTTCTCGGCCAGCCTGGCGCAGCCGTGCTTACGATGACCAAGTGGCGGTCACTGGGGGCGTCGTGCTGGCTGGCGGGCGATCCTCGCGGATGGGTACGCCCAAGGCGGCGTTGGAGTGGCATGGGTCCACGCTGCTGCGCAGGACCGTCGGGATCCTGTCCCGCGCGACCGGCGGCACGGTGGTCGTCGTGCGCGCTCCCGGCCAGGAGCTTCCCGCCCTGCCCGAGGGCGTCTTGATAGCCGAGGATCCGCAGGAGGGCAAGGGACCGGTGCAAGGCATCGCCGCCGGTCTCGCCGCGCTGCGCGGTCGCGCCGACATCGCGTTCGTCAGCTCTACCGACATGCCGTTCCTGCACCCGGCCTTCATCCGCCGGGTGCTGCGGGTTCTTGCCGACAGCGACTCCACGGATGTCGCCCTGCCGGTCGCCCGCGGCTTCAAGCAGCCGCTGGCCGCTGCCTACCGGGTCTCGCTCGCGGAAGCCGCCGAGCGCCTCGTGAAAGAGGACCGGCTGCGGCCCGCGTTCTTGTTCGCCGAGTGCGCGGTGGCACAACTGGACGACGAGGTGCTGAAGCAGGACCCGGTGCTCGCAGCGCTCGACCCGGACCTTGACTCGGTCATAAATGTCAACACTCCGGCCGACTATCAGGCAGCCCGGGCCCGGCAGCCACCGGAGGTGACCGTTCAGCTCGCCGGGAGCCTCGTCAACGGCGGCGGCGCCAGCGGACCGCACACGATCCGGGCCGCCACGGCGGCTGCCGCTGCCAGCGCGGTTGGCCTCGTGCTCGGTCGGCATGTCACCGCGGCGCTGAACGGTGACCAGGTCACCAGGGACGGCCAGACACCGCTCGCCGCGGGGGACGCCATCCTCTTCCTGTCCGCCGACGCCGCGGGCTGACACGGCCGCCGGGCGATGCCCCTCGTTCCCCCATGTTGACGATGTCTGAACCGGCGCTGCCGTCACGGGATCGCCGCCAGGGTGACGCACGAGCGTGCCGACAAATTCGCCTTGGTTTCAGACGCCGTCGGGCTATCGGACAACTGGGATCTGCGTTCGAGTCCTATATTGACCTGATGCTTTCTCGTCGCAAGTTCCTGCAGATCTCGGCCGCTTCATCCGGCCTCGCCATCACCGGCACCGACCTGCTCAGCCAGGCGGTTGCCCACGCCGCCAGCACCATTCGTGCCGACGGTTCGCAGGGGATCCGTCACGTCGTCATCCTGATGATGGAGAACCGTTCGTTCGACCATTTCCTCGGCTGGGTTCCCGGCGCGGACGGCCGCCACGACCTGACGTTCGTTTCCGCGGTTGACGGCAATACCTACCCGAACTATCCGCTCGCCCCGGACTTCCAGGGATGCGGCTACAGCGACCCGGACCACAGCTGGGAAGGCTGGCTCGTCGAGCACAACTACGGCAAGATGGACGGCTTCCTGCAGCGGCCGACGACCCCGGCGGACAACCCGGGCGTGACTCTCGCCGCTGCGAACACGTTCCCGATCGGCTACTACACCAACTTCCACCGGGACGGGACGCGCAAGGCCCTGCCGGACCTGCCCGTCATCGGCGCGCTGGCCGAGAACTACACCACGCTGGACCGCTACTTCTGCGCGTTCGCGGGAGAGACCTACCCCAACCGGTTCTACCAGCACGCCGGCCAGACCGACCGCGACCACAACTCCGAGGTAGTGTCCGCGCTGCCGACGATCTGGGACCAGCTGTCCCCGATCCCCAACTCCGACGGCATCCCCACGGGCGGCTACTACTACCAGGACGCCCCGTTCCTCGCCCTGTGGGCCAGCCCGGCGATTGAGCCCGGCGCTGTGTTCAAGTACCAGGCGTTCATGCACCCGTTCTCGGACGCCGACGCCTCGACGGCCGCGCTGTCCTCCGGCACGTCGTTTGTCACGGCCTGCCAGAACGGCACGCTGCCGAACGTGTGTTACATCGACCCGGCCTTCGATACCGAGGCGAATGGCACCTCAGGCGACGATCACCCGCAGGGCGACATCCGGCTGGGCGAGCGGTTCATCGCCGATGCTTATCACGCGCTTGCCGACAACGGCTACCTCGACGACACCGTGTTCATCGTGACCTTCGATGAGTGGGGCGGGTTCTACGAGCACGTGCGGCCACCGCAGGTCATCGATGACACCAACCCGGCCGACGTGATGCACGACGGCGACAGCACCACCCCGACGGATGGCCAGCTCTACCCGAACTACAAGCAACTGGGCTTCCGGGTCCCCGGCCTGGTCGTCACCAACCTGGCGCGGCCGCACCAGGTTCGGCACGAGGGGCCCTTCGAGCACTGTTCCAGCCTGGCGCTGATCGAGTCCGTCTTCGGCCTGACCCCGCTGACCGCCCGCGATCGGAACGCCAGGAACATCCGGGACGTCTTGCTCCCGCATCCGGTACCGTCCCAGTTCGCGGTACAGCCGTCCTGCATCCCGACGAGTTCGGACGTGATCGGCCCGGCGATCAGCCCGCCGTCGGAGTCGGAACTCCAGATTCTCGAGGGCACCGCGCAGTACGACCCGGCCGCCATCTGCTCGGCCGATAGCGTGCAGTCGGTATCCCCCGCGCCGGTGAACGACCCGCCGCTACCACAGAGCTTCGGCGGAATCCGGGGCCTGACCGGGACCTCCGGTATGGCGGACCTGTTCGAGAACTACCACGGGAAGAACGTCAGGCACAGCTAATCGTCGTTGCTCGCCGGGGCCAGCTGCGGCCTGGCCATGCCGGCCCGGGCGAGCAGCTCGTAGCTGGCAAGCCGGTCGGCGTGCGTGAAGATGCTCGTCGTCACCATGACCTCGTCGGCGCCCATGCTGGCTGCGAGCAGGTCCAGCGAGTCGATGACCGTGCCGGGGTCACCGACAACGTGAGACCCCGTCACCTCGGCCATCACGGTCTGCTCAGCCGCTGAATAGGGGCGCGCAGCGGCCTCGTCCGGACTTGGCAGCGTGGACGGGTGCCCGGTCCGAAGACGCAACGCGGACAGCCGGCTCGATCCGTGCAGCCAGTGCGCCCGGGCGCCGTCTTCGGCGCAGACCACCGCGACACTGATGAGGCAGTAAGGCTCGGCCAGCCGGCCTGACGGCCTGAACGTCTGCCGGTACAGCGCAAGCGCCGGCCTGGCGTTGGCTGCGCTGAAGTGGTAGGCGAACGCAAAGGGAAGGCCGAGCTGTCCCGCCAGCTCGGCGCTGTAGCCCGTGGACCCGAGCAGCCACATGGCCGGCTCGTTACCCTCCGCCGGAACGGCGCGGATCGCGCCGGGCGAGCGATCTCCAGCGGAGGCGCCATCTCCGGCGGAGGCGCCATCTCCAGCGGTGGCGCCATCTCCAGCGGTGGGGGCCGCGAAGTAGGCCAGGAGTTCCGCCAGCTGCGCGGCGAAGTCTGCCGCCGACATTCCCTCGGCGCCACGCCGCAGCGCCCGCGCGGTCGCCCGGTCCGTGCCGGGAGCCCGCCCGATCCCCAGGTCAATCCGCCCGGGATGCAACGCCTCAAGCGTCCCGAACTGCTCGGCCACGGTCAGCGGTGCATGATTCGGAAGCATCACCCCGCCGGAGCCGACGCGGATGGTCGACGTGGCCGACGCGACGTGGCCAGCGAGAACCGCCGGCGCCGAGCTGGCGATGCCGGGCAGGCTGTGGTGCTCGGCGACCCAGTACCGTCGATAGCCCCACCGCTCGACGTGGCGAGCCAGGTCAACGCTGCGCCGCAACGCCTCCCCCGCCGACTCCCCGCTCGGCACCGGGCACAGGTCGAGCACCGAGAAGGGAACGCGGACGCGGCCGGTCACGACCGCAAGATTGCCAGCACGGGCATGAACGAGCAACCAGGGCGGGGAGGCCAAAAAGCCGCCTGCCTGCCTAGGCCAGACCGAGCCCACTGGCGCCTGTCGCGGGCGATCCTGGCCGGGGTCGGGCTCGCCGACGGCGCAACGCCGAGCGAGATGCGGGACTGCAGCAGATCGGCCGGGGGGCTCGCAACCAAAGCCGTCGCATGTCTGTCTGAATAGGTATGAGGTACGTGGCTCCTTCGCGCCTGCAAGTCGCAGCGCTCCTGACCATCGCTTTAGTTTCGGGCTGCGGCGCAGCCGCAGCGCCGATGGCCGGCCATCACGTCACTGTCTCGCCGCACCCCGCGAGAACGGTGTCATCCGCCCGACCGTCGTTCCTCCCGCTGTCGTTCACCGCTGTCAGTGCGACCCACTGGTGGGTGCTTGGCGCCGTGCCCTGCGGCGCCAGGGACTGCCTGAGCATTAAGACCACGACCGATGGCGGCGCCACCTTCCGGTCACTGCCGGCCCCGCCGGGCACGTTTGAGCCGAGCCCGGGCGCCGCGCCCGCCGAGTCTTCCATTCGCTTTGCCGATGCGAAGGACGGGTGGGTGTTCGGGCCCAAGCTCTACGCCACCCATGACGGCGGCCTGCGCTGGACCGCGATCAGGATGCCGGGCGTCGTCCAGGAGCTGGAGCCGGGCCTTGGCCAGGTCTACGCCGGCGTGTTCCCCGCTACCCCGTGCAGCAACACCGGAACCTGTTCAACCGGCACGCCGAAGCCGCAGCTGTGGCGAACGCTGCCCTCGAGTAACCACTGGGTAGTCGACCGGGCCGCCGGCGCTATCAGCTACTCGCTAACCGTCCACGGCACTTCCGTATGGGTGATCAACGGGATGCTGACGCGTGACGGATACGTCATCGGCACGCGGCTGCTGCACTCGGTCAATGCCGGCCGCACGTTCGCGGTCGAGCCGCAGCAGGTGACCGGCATCATCTGTGACTACTCGCCGGTTAGCGCGACCTTCCTGTGGGCCTACTGCAGCGGCGGTCACTTCATGTTCCCCTTCGTGTCGAGCGACGGCGGGGCATACTTCACCGCCGTCGGGAGTCAAACCGCCCGGATCACGCCGGTCGGCTACGCCAACGGCTCGGGGCTGATCGCAGCGTCGGCGAGCACCGCGGTGGCGGCTAGCAGCATTCCCGTCCCCAACGTGGGCATGCCGCTGATCCGCAGCACCGACGAGGGCGAGCACTGGAAGGTCGTTCAGGCCCAGCCAAGCGTCAACGGCCAGTGGTCTCTGATCGGCTTCACCACGCCCATCGTCGGCTACGCCCTCTGGCAGAGCTCTGCCCACGGCTACGCGACGGCCCAGCTCTGGCGCACGACCGACGCGGGCGCCAAGTGGACGCCCGTCAGGGCCCTGACCTGAGACGGCCTCGGGTCTGCCGGCGATCGTTACTCAGGTATGCGGGCGAAAGCGCGCACAGGGACGGTTCCGAGTTGCTCGATGCGCAACGGCACGGCGGTAAACCGGGCGCCGGTAGCTGGCAGTTGCTCCAGGCCGGTGAGGTGCTCGATGACGGGAATGCCGGCGGCCAGCAGCAGCGTGTGCGCGGGTCGGGCGCGGTCGGCAATGTCGTCGATGTTCAGCGCGTCGATGCCCACGAGCGCAGCGTCGTGATCGGAGAGCCATGCGGCGCCCGCGCTGGTCAGGAAGTGCGGGTCCTCGGCGTAGGCCGGTGAGCCGAACCGTGTGTCGTCGCCGGTGTGCAGCAGCACCGCCCGGCCTGCAACATCGAATCCTGCCAGGGCGCCGACGTCGATGCCGGGCTGGCGCGCGTCAGTCACCCGGATCACGACGGCAGGCAGGTCGGCGGTCCTCTCCAGGGGAATGCCGGTCACGTCGGCGCCACCTGGATAGCGGTGATACGGGGAATCGAGATAGGTGCCGGTGTTGCCCACGAGCGTGACCCGGTCGATCTCGAATTCGGTGCCCGGCGCATACTGCGCGCGCGAGGCATCCCGGGTCAGGTACGGGCGAATCTCCGGGCCGGGCAGGCCAGGAACGGTAATCATCCCGGCCCGGATGACATGGCTGAGCTCCACCAGCCGGCCGTCGGCGAGCGGCCGCGTGCGGCTGTGATCCGAGGGCCCGCTGCGCGTCCCCTTATGCGGCTCGGCGAATATCTCCACGTTGCTGAGGGTGACCGAGTCGGTCATCAGCAGGCCAAGGGAGGTCACGAAAAGCGCGGCAATAACGTCCTCGTCCGTATCGCGGGCCGGGATATCGACGCGGAACCCGTGCGCGGTCAGATCGCCGCCATTGCTGAACGTGATCGCGGCATCGAATGACGCTCGGTACTCAGTCATCAGAGCTCCGTTCGGGAACGAGGGGAGGAACATGGATCTGTCGTCACAGCGCCGCGGGTGTTCCGCGGCGATGACAGGCGTCTGCGTCCTTCGGGTCCCGCTACTTCTTGCCCCGCAGCGGCCTGGCCTGGCGACCCCAGTGGCCGCTGCCGCTGTCTGGTCGCCCGACGTTCACGACCTGGACCGGCAGGTCGTCGCCGGCCATGCGGAGGACCTGGTCGGCGACCGTAGATCCGGCCAGCAGCCGAGACAGGTTCGACCGGTCGCGGGACCCGACCACGAGCTGGGCGGCGCCGGCCTTGCGCGCGGCGCGTATGAGTCCCGATGCGGGGTCACCGGCCTTGACCTCACTGAACTCACCGTGCAGCTCCTTAAGCAGATGCCGGTCCTCGGTCAGCCACGCCCTGGCCGACCTGTCCATGTTGTCGAGGGGCCGGACATGTACCCCCAGTACCCGGGCGCCGGACAGCTCGGCGAGCCGGGCTGCGTAGCGAATAAGCCATTCGTCGGCCGGCGACCCGGCCAGCGCGGTGACGATGACGGCGGCATCGGTCGCCGCGCACTCGCCGTGGGCGGCCACAAACGCCGCAGCCGGATCGGGAACCGAGTCGTCGAGCCACAGCTGGGCCAGTTCGCGCAGCGCTGCCAGGTTCGCGAAACGGAAATAACTCGACAGAGCAGCATCGGCCTGCTCGGCGGCGAATACCAGACCCTGGGCCAGCCGACGGCGCAGCGCCGCCGGCGCCAGGTCGACGAGCTCGACCTCGCCGGCCTGCACGAAAGCGTCCGGCACCGGCTCGCTCGCCCGCACCCCGGTGATACGGGAAACCAGCGGGCCCAGCGACTCGATATTGGT
>JASHUE010000768.1:0-2660 GCA_030040195.1 Streptosporangiaceae bacterium
GGTAAACAACCACCCAGCCCGCCAAGAGGAGGAACGCCGCTGCTGCCGCCGCCGACGCCGCGGTCCGGTCGGCTGCCGCGGCGAGACCGGCAGCTGCGGCGGCTGCGACGACGCCGAGGATTCCTGGAACGGGCATGCGGCGGTCTGCGAAGCGGTGCACGTTCCCCATGACAGCGGTGAGCGTGGCGTCGTCAACCTTGGCGAGCGCCGGTCGCTGGACGAGCGCGCAGAAAACGTCGGTGCCGTAGACCACGCCGGTGCCCACGATCGCGGCGAGCGCGGCGAGTTGGTACAGGAGCATCATGCCTGGGCCTCGAGGCCACCGCCCAGCGGCGGCAACGCGCCCATCTGCTGAAACACCTGCAGGGTGTTCAGCTCGTCCCAGTGCTCGGCGAACATGCCATCCTCGATGCGCCAGATGTCGATGGACCGCATTTCGACTGCGCTGCCACTGGCGGGGATGCCCATGAAGTCTCCCGTATGCGTACCGCGGTAGACGAACCGTCCCACCACCCGGTCGCCGGCGATCACCAGGTCTTCCATGCTGGCGCTGACGTCGGGCAGCGCCACGAAGAACGCGTGCCAGAACTGACGGTCCGCTTCGCGGCCGTCAGCGACGAACGCGTTGTGGTTGATGTAGTTCTCAGCCACGAACTGGTCGACCAGGTCTGGATCGTGGGTGTTGAGCATCTTGACGAAGGTCTCGGCCAGCTCTTGTCCGCGCGTGTCCATGTCGTTCTCCTTCTCCGGTTAGCACTGCTAGCGTTAGCGATGCTACTACTGCGAGCTGCGCTAGTCAATAGCAGCGCTCGCACTGGTAGCTGTGCTACCCTGGAGCCGTGACTATCCAAGATCGTCGGTTGCGCGAGCGCACCGCCCGGCGGCGGCTCATCATGGCGACGGCACGAACGTTGGCCGAACGTGAAGGATGGGATGCGGTCACCACGCGCCGCCTGTCGACGGAGATCGAATACAGCCAGCCGGTGCTGTACAAGCACTTCGCATCGATGGAGGAGATCGTCGAGGCTGTTGCGCTGGAGGGCTTCGGCGAACTCGCTGAGACGCTGCGCGCGGCTCGCCGCAGTGCGGAGACCGCCGGGGACGCGCTGACCCTGACCGCCCGCGCGTTCAGCAAGTTCGCCACCGACAACCCAGCGCTTTACGACGCGATGTTCTCCCGGGCCACGCGACTGCGCTTCGGCTCTGACAACACTCCAGCGCCGCTACATGCGGCGTTTAGCGAGCTGCGCGCGGCAGTCGCCCCCGTGGCCCACGAGCGAGACACCGAAACCTTGACCGAAGTGTTCTGGGCCGGGCTTCACGGCCTGGCCACCCTCAGCCGCAGCGACCGGCTACGCCCGGGCCATGACGACGAGCGCATCGAACTCCTTGTCGGCCAGTTCGGCGTTACCGGCTGACTCTCCAAGCGGCTCGCAGCCGTTGATCTGTGGCCATCACCTCGGCGGCGCGCTCAAGGGGAAGGTGGACGGGTGGTTCTTTCGACCTCTTTGATCAGGTAGTCGGACATGCTCTTGGCCTGCGTGTCGCCGCACAGGGAATCCGGTCGTCCCTGGCGGCCGTTTCTTTTCGCCGAGCGCTTTGGCCGCGAAGTTATTCAGTTGTGACCATCCCGGCGCTAACCAAACGCGCCCTCAAGCGTGTCTAAGGGGTGTAGGGCCCGGTGGTCCAGCAGGGGCGATCGCCAGGCCCGTGTCTGACGGGAGGCACCATGTCGAGTATCAGCGGGAACTGGGCGGAGCTGGCGAGCCAGAACGAGCGCCTCCTGCGAGCGGCCGACACGCAGCTCGGGCAGGCTGACTACACCCCAGAGACTGCTGAACCGGCACGGTGGACCGAGCTGGCCAGCCAGCGCGAGCGGCTCATAGCGCACTCGGATCCGCTGTACCGGCTGGTCAGCTCGCCACAGCTCCCGTCAGGCTTCCGGCTCGCCGCGTCCGCAGCTCCCGCGGCGTAGCGAGCCGGCTGCGGGGGCAGCACGCGCTGTGCCAGGGGTCCTAGGCTCCGGCGATTGCGACCATTTCCCTGACATGCTTCACGGCCTGGTCGACGGGGACGCGCTCCTTTTCGCCCGTTGACCGGCGTACCACCTCGACGAGGCCGTCGGCTAGGTCGCGGCTGCCCACGGCAACCCGCACCGGGATCCCGGTCAGCTCGGCGTCCTTGAACTTAACGCCCGGCCGCTCGTCGCGGTCGTCGATTATCACCTCGGTCCCGGCTGCGCGCAGCTTCGCGTATATCGACTCAGCGGTGCTCACGACCGCGTTGTCCCTGGGCGACAGCGGGATCACGGTCACCTCGGCCGGGGCCACCTGGACCGGCCAGGCCAGGCCCGCGTCGTCGTGGTACAGCTCGGCGATGACCGCCATGGCCCGCTCCACACCGATGCCGTAACTGCCCATGATGGGCACGATCAGTGAACCGTCCGGGCCGAGGACGGTGACGCCGAAGGCCGTGGTGAACTTGCGGCCGAGCTTGAAGATGTGACCGACTTCGATGGCCCGGATGAGCTGCAGCGGCTCGCCGCAACGCGGGCACGGCTCGCCGGCGGTCACCTCGCGCAGGTCGGCCCACGTGCCGACCTGGATGTCGCGTTCGACGTCCACGCCGGTCAGGTGGACGTCGTCGGTGTTCGCGCCGGT
>JASHUE010000004.1:0-10777 GCA_030040195.1 Streptosporangiaceae bacterium
CGGCGCCAGGAAGCTTCTGCTGCGCGCCTTCACCAAGACCGCGGTGAGCGCCAGGGAAGCCGCTCTTCGCGCCTTCTGCCACTCGCTCATTGACGCTTTCGACGACCGGGACGTCGTCGACGCAGCGGCCGATTACGCGCAGCACATCCCCATGCGCGTCATCGCCGACATGCTCGGCTTCCCCGAGGAGGACGGGCCGCAGTTGCGCGAGTTCGCCCAGAACACGCTCGAGGGCATCAACCTGCCGCAGCAGGAGCGCGTCACCAAGATGTCGGCGCTGTTCTACTACCTGCTGGCGCAGGTGCACGAACATCTCGAGAGCCCACGCGACGACCTCACCTCGTTCTTGATCGACACGGAGCTGGACGGCCGCAAGCTCGATGCAGCGCACGTGGTCGGGACGATGACGCTGCTCCTGGTCGCGGGGATCGACACGACCTGGAGTGCGATCGGCGCCGCGTTGTGGCACCTAGCTGGCAACCCCCGCGATCGAGAGCGGCTCGTCGCTGACCCCGGACTGCTGCCGGTCGCGATGGAAGAGCTGCTGCGCGCCTACGCGCCGGTGACGATGGCGCGGCTGGTCAAGGGGCCCATGCACTGGCGCGGCGTCGACATGAAGGCCGACGACTGGATCTTGCTGTCGTTCCCCGCCGCCAATCGCGACCCCGCGCAGTTCGACCGGGCCAACGAGGTGATCATCGACCGAGAGGTCAACCGGCACGCAGCGTTCGGCCTCGGCATCCACCGGTGCGTCGGGTCCCACCTGGCCCGGATGCAGCTGCGCGTCGCCATGGAGGTCTGGCTGGAGCGGATCCCGAGCTTCAGCCTGACCGACCCGGCGGCGGTGCGGTGGTCGGTCGGCCAGGTACGCGGGCCGCGCGCGCTGCCAGTGCGGATTGACGGACCCTCACTCGCGCCGGCGCGGGCCGCGGTCAGACCGCGACGTCGGTCAGATGAGGAGCCAGATCGCGCTGGGATCGCAGGATGTCCTCGATCATCTCCGGCGGAACGGTGACGTCGTCGAACCAGCGACCGCCGAACGGACGGCGGACGGGGATGATCTGATCACTGGAGTAGGCCAGGATCTTGCGGTTGTAGACACGCATCTGGGCGCGGAGGCTGGCGGGCAGTGACCCGTCGAGCGTCAGCGCCCGCTCCATCTCGCCGAGCAACGTGCGTGTCTCGTCGATGGTGGACAGGACAGCCGTGCAGAACTGCGGCGGCAGCACCCCGTACTCGCCCTTGATCTCTACCAGCCGGGCGATCGCCTCGTAGGAGATGTCCTGCAGCTCGCGTCGGCTGAGCCACTCGGTCTCGTAGTTCAGCCGCCGGTACCACAGCGGCTCTATCATCGCCTGCCGGTGCTCCTCGAGCGTGCGGTAGTAGATGCGGTAGCCGTTTTGCTGCGGCTCCTCGAAGAACCGGCAGCCCGGGTCCAGGAACGGCACCATGGGGCAGATGAGCGGCAACGCCGCCCAGCCGCCGAACTTTCGGATTAGCCGCTCAGAGTAGGCGATGGTGTCGAGGACTGACTGGCGGTCCTGGTAGGGCATGCCGATGAAGAACCAGATCATGACGCCCTTCACCCCGGCGTCCAGGGCACGGGGAATCCAGTTCTCCATTTGTTCCATCGTGTAGGTGCCCCGGCCGGCCGCGGCGCTGATCTTCGGGTCGTGTGACTCGGGGGACAGCATGATGTACGCATCGGTGGACTCGCCCATCTTCTTCAGCGTGTCCGGCGGCGTCAGGTTGAACTGCTCGAAGGAGACACTCTTGTAGCCGACCTCCCGGACGGCATCCAGGTACTGATGCATCCGCGTCTTGTTCTCCGAGTAGCACTGCAGCGCGTAGATCGAGGTGTGCTTCGCGGCCTCCCGCATCGTCTTGAGCTCCTCGACGACGAGGTCGTGATCCTTCTGCACGAGGGTTTTGCGCACGCCCATGATGTTGCGGTAAGCGAAGCGCGATCCGCCGCACCAGCCGCAGTCGTGCGCGCAGCCGGTGTTGGGCAGGGTCATGATGAGTTTGGATGCCGACAGGCCGGGGTTCGGCGTCTCCCGGTAGTAGGACCAGTCATTGCGAGCATTGTTGTAATTGGTGGTCGGCTTGTGGGTGAAACCGGTGGCCTGAACCTCCCCGCTGGTCTTGTAGAGCAGATTGGGAATCGAGGTGAAGTCCCTGCTGCCGCCCCGGACCCGCCGGACCAACTCGGCGACGGGCTCAAGCGTGTCGTAGCCCTGGACCACGACGTCGACGCTGGGGTAGGTAATGAGCTGCTGCGCGAAGTACGTCGCCGAGATGCCGCCGAAGATTGTCAGCGCGTCCGGGTGCACCTTCTTGAGCTCGGCGGCGAGCTCAATGGCGCCGTGACATTGTGTCATCCAGTGCAGGTCGAATCCGAAGATAGGCGCCTCCAGGCGGCCCAGCAGTTTCCTGACGTCCAGCTGAGGGTGCATGAGCATGAGCGAAGCGACGTTCACTATCTTCACGTCCATGCCGTTGTCGGCTAGATGCTGCTTTATTGAGAACCATCCGATCGGATACATCTCGTAGATCGAAGTCACGTTCACGCTGTCGCTATCGCTCAGGTACGCGAACAGCATGTCGTCCCGTTCGCGGAAGTCGTAGACGCTGGGCGCGTGCAGTAGGAACAGGTCGGCCTGGAGCTGCGACGTCACGTGCTGAAGCATGGAAAGCCCCCACCCT
This sequence comes from Streptosporangiaceae bacterium, assembly GCA_030040195.1. Lineage (GTDB taxonomy): Bacteria > Actinomycetota > Actinomycetes > Streptosporangiales > Streptosporangiaceae > JAJYUU01. The sequence continues at coordinate 2,707 of JASHUE010000004.1, forward strand.
CAAATCAGAGCGACTCGCGACAGTACGCCCCGTCCCTCGCCGGCGCGATTCCCGTATGGAACTCGGGCGGACTAACTGCGCTCATTAATTTTGCATGCTGTCATCGGCCATTCCCGAGGCCGATAGTAATAAACGAGTCCGCCATTAATGACTCAAGCAAGCGCAGGTAATGAACGCGGATTCGCGGCCGACCTGGCAGCCGACTAACAGCCCGGCGAGACTGCCGGCGCGGGGCTTCCGGCGCACGGGGCATCCGAACCCGGCGGGAGAGCCGAGGGTCATCAGCATGCTCTCGAAAATTCGGTCCGATCTTTGCGGGAACGGGCCGCCGCCGCTGATGCCGCCGGCCGCAGGCAACTCTGAGCCAGCAGGCTGAGCCCGAGGACATCCTGCGCGGCGCGGTGTCTCGAGGCTCGGAGAACGACGGTAGCGTGTCCCGGCGGCCGATCAGCCGCCGAGTTCGGAGTAGATCTGCTCTGCCACCGACGGCACCACATCGGAGTCCGTCACGGCCGGCTTCTCGAAGTTCTGCGAGTAGAAGTCGGCCGCCTCGACCGGGTCGCTGATGCCGTTGAGCTGATCCACGAGCGATTGTCCGATCTCGGTGGAGTTGTAGTAGAGCAGGTCGGACAGCTGGGTCATCATGTCCTGCGCGGCGTCGCCCGTGATGATATTCGAGTTGGGTTCGGCCGAGCTGATCGGCGTCCAGCCGATCAGGCCCCCGCCGCCGGACCCGACCGACTCGGGGTTGCCCCCCGATTCGCCGTCCACGCACGAGGCAACGCCAGCGGCGGCCGCGTCGGAGTAGCCGTTCTCGACCAGGTACTGGCCAACGGCCAGCAGGTAGTTGCCGCTGGAGATGTCCTGCTGCACATCCGCTGCCAGGCTCGACGAACTGCTTGGTGACGGCGACGGAGACGGTGTCGCGCTGTGGCTTGGTTGCGGGCTGGAAGAGGGCGACGGCGCGGCTGGGTTTGCCGGGCTGCCTGACCGATGTCCGGAGCGTGCCTTCGCGGATTTCCGCGTCCTGGCCGTCGCAGACGTCTTTCCCCTCTTATCGGCCTTGCCGCTCCTGGCGCCGGGAGCACGCCCCGTGACGGGCGTGCCAGCCCCATCCGTCACGGCATCACTCGGGGCGAGGGTATGCAGGCGATAAGCCGCCGAATTGCCACTTACCTGATCGGGCCCGCTCGGCTGAACCTCGTAGGCCACGAGCGCGCCCAGCAGCGCGAGCACCGGGATAGCAGCTCCGATGATCTTGACATTCCGTTGGACCTTGGAAGGAGCGCGGTGTCGTCCCGGCGCCCGTCTTGCCGTTGTGCTCTTCAAACGATGGGAAGAGGCTGACCCCACTCACTGCCTAACTCCGGTTCCTACCCGGCTACGCGGCAGTCGGGGCTGCCTCTCACCAGGCCTGACCTGCGGAATCCTGACAGGATGGGACCGCGCCAGTCTGACGAAATCGCGCAAATAGCTCATGCAGGCTATTGAGCCTAAAAACCGTCCACAGAGTTTGAAAACCGCTGTGGATAAAGAGAATCCGGCGCTCGGCCTCGCCTGGCCGCCCCCTTTGCCGGTATGTCCAAACCACCCGAAATGACTAGTCTGTTATTACCTTGCGCCCACCCGCGTTCGGGCTGAAAGCGCCGGTGCAGGCTATCCGCCCGATGCGGCTCATCTAGTCCTCCTCGGCGGGCCCGCGCAGCCTCACGCTGTCGGAAGCGCCGGCGAGGGGGCCCTCGCCCATCGGGGCGATGGCCCCCTCGCCCCGATGGAGACCGGCCCTCGCCGACCCGCAGCTGTCGAGCGGATTACGCCCGAGCTGGCCCGGCCAGACTCGACACCAGCGTCCTTCGGGTTCGGAACCAACAGTCATACGCGCCCTCAGAGAGACTCGACTCCCGACCTTCTGATCCGTAATCAGACGCTCGTGGTCATGCGGTCGCGTACTTGGCTCACCTCGCGCTCCCGGCCGCTGATACAAGCCAACTGCTTCATCGCGTGCAGGGACTCATCACGACAGATACAGCCCGGACATGGGCGTTTTGTGTGGCCGCGGGATCACCGCAGCCTCACGATGTCAACGTGACCACGTTCCGCGCCGTCTCGAGTCACTCCATCCCGGCCCGGCCGCCGATCCACGTGGTGTCGGGCGATCGCGTGCAGGTCGGCCGGCGCGACACCGAATGGCCCGAGTTCGTCTTCGTCACCACCGCCGACGGCGTCGGATGGGTCCCCGAACGCTGCCTCGATATGTCGTCCGATCCCGCCGTCGCCCTCGTGGGCTACGACACGACCGAGCTACCAACCACCGCTGGAGAGGCGCTGACCTTGGTTAAACGCGACGACCCGAGCGGCTGGGCATGGGTACGCAACGCGGCGGGCCAGGAGGGCTGGGTGCCGTTGCGCACTCTGGCGCCCGAGCCCGGAGCGTGAACGGCGGTACGGTGCACGGCGCGGCAAATCGGGCGGAGGCAGACTTAGGCACCGGCGTATGCGGCCGTCACACGCAGCTCCGACGGCTGGCCAGGCTGCACGCATTGCGGCGTGTAGTGCCAATCGGGCGGCCCGTTGAACGGCATGGTCATCGTGCCGGTGCCGGGAATAGCGATCCGCACTGACAGCAGACTCACCCGCGGGCCGCACCAGTTCGACCACGCGACCATTAGCTGCGCGGAATCCGCCTTGCCGGGCGCCAGCACGGCAACCTTGAGCAGCAGGCCGGCAGGCCGTACGTCGCGCACGGGCATCCGCCGACCCTGCCAGATCAACGACAGCCGCGGATATCCGCGCAGCGCGCACGGCCGCGATCCGGTGTTGGTGAATTCGATGAACCCGATCGCGGTCTCGCTCGCGCCCTCCCGGCCGCCGGCCAGGTGCAGCACGCTGCTCCTGCACCCGGCGGCCGCGGCGGCCGTGGCAGCTGCGGAGCGAGCTGCCGTGTGCTGCGCGCCTGGCGCCACGGCCGTGGCGCAGCCAGTGATCGCCATCAGTGCCACGGCCGACAGCGCTGCGTGCCGCAGGCCCGCGGCCCGCTCTGCTGCTAAGTGCCTCATACCCCGATGACTGCGTAGCGGTCCGGCCGGTTGCGGGGAACTGGGCGAAATTAGCAGCGGAATCTCGCCGGGTGGGGGCGTCCTGGTCCAGGGTGTCGTGGCCGTGGACACAGGCACGGCGCCCCGGCAGCCCGGATGATCATGAACTATCGGGATGTCAGTATTCCGATCGGGAAGCTGCATAATGGTCGTCATGGTCATGCGACTGTCTGCACGCGCCGACTATGCGGTGCGCGCTGCCATCGAACTGGCAGCCGCGCACGATGGTCACTTGACTGCCGAGCAACTCGCACAGGCGCAGAACATCCCTGGCAAGTTCCTCGAGTCGATCCTGACGCACCTGCGATGCAGCAACATCGTGCGTAGCCAGCGTGGACCGGACGGCGGCTTCTGGCTGGCCAGGCCGGCCTCAGAGATTTCGCTCGCCGACATCATCCGCGCGATCGACGGCCAGCTCCTCGGCGTGCGCGGAGAGCGCCCGGAAAACGTGACTTATCCAGGGGCTGCCGCGCCGCTGCAGCGAGTGTGGATTGCACTGCGGGCGAACGAGCGGGCCGTTCTTGAGTCGGTGACGCTCGCGGACATTGTGTCCGGCGAACTTCCCCCGTCGGTCGCCGTCCTCACCGACAGCCCTCAAGCCTGGGTCTAGACGTGGCCTAGGTGATATCAGCGGGCCGGTTGGTGCCGGACCACCGCCTGACAACGACGGCCAGCGCTGCGGGCAGCAGCACGTGAGGTCTCAGGCCATTGACGTCCGTCCGCCCGGAGTCCTCCTCGGCACGAATGGTGGGCTGGCGCCGCGATGCACGTAGCATTCGCCGGCGAGCGATGCCGCTCGGCTGGTCTAGCGGCGCGACGCCAAGCATCTTGCCGGTGACGTCGAACTCCTCAAACAGGCCCGTTGTCATCAAAGCCCGGTCCAGCACCACGTCCACCAGCGACAGCTGGCCGTTGGCCGCTGGAATCGGACCGCTGCACCTGGCGCGTCAGCTGGCGGGCTCGCCGTTGTTGTGACCGTGGGCAGGGGCCGCGGCATCGAAGGCCAGCGCGCAGGAGTTGATGCAATAGCGCTTACCAGTCGGAGCCGGCCCGTCGCCGAAGACATGGCCCAGGTGGCCGCCGCACCGGCGGCATATCACCTCAGTGCGGCGCATGAGCAAGCTGTGATCAGCGCGCAGCTCAACGGACCCGGCTACGGCCGGCTCGTAGAAGCTCGGCCAGCCCGTTCCGGATTCGAACTTGGCGTCCGAGCGGAACAGCACATTCCCGCAGCCCGCGCAGCAATAGCTACCGTTCTGCTTCGCATGGACGTATTCACCGGTGAAGGGGGGCTCTGTGCGGCCCCGGCGCAGCACGTCGTACTGCTGGCGACTCAGTTCTTGCCGCCACTGCTCATTGGGCTTGCTTACCTCGGTCGCTGCAGTGGCCCTTGCGGCCTTCATGCGGCGCATCGGTGGCCTCCTTGCCTGACTTCCCGGCGGCCGACTCGGCTTCCACGTCGTCTTACCTGGCTAGGCCGTCCAGGCGCGGCCAGCCAACCGGCTCCGGCATTATCTTATCGAACAAGCTGACGAACGGAGCCATTCCAGCATCGGGGACGGCGGCATGACGTGGCCACGCCGGTGCGGGACCGCATCCGCCGAGACGAGGCCATCAGCGCGCGCCAGGGAACATCCGCCGTCAGCGTGCCGACGCCAGCCGGGCGAGTGGCTAGTCCTTGTCTCAGGCCGCAATTACGGACTTGCGTGGCCTGCCGGGGCGTCGCTTGGCGGCAATGACGACGCCATTCAGGAGGAGTTCGCCGCCCCAGACGCCCCATGGTTCGCGACGCTGAAGCGCGCCATCTAGGCAGGCGCCCCGAGCCCAACAGCTGGCGCACATCCTCCTGGCTCGCGCGATGCTACAGGGATCGTCGGCGAAGAACAGCTCGGGTGCCGCGCTGCACGGCAGTCGCTCGCCGGTCACGTGCGCCCACTGGACCGGTCCGCCGTCTCCGCGGTTGGCAGCCTTCGCAGCTCTGTGCCGTGCTGAGCGGCCATCTCCCGCGGAACGGGTAGAGACATCGGACTCCTCCTCGACCGTGGGGCCTGCCCGGCTCCGTCATGACCGAGATTCGCCCTAAGGCCCGCCCGCCCGCATCGGCCGGAATCCTTACTTGCCTTCAGCACTTCGTCCTAAGGACAGGGAAGTCCATAACTCGCACCCCAGGGACCGGCACATCGACGCAAACAGTTCCCTTCGCGGGCCGGTGCCGTGGAGCTTCTAACTTGGCGTCGACCTGGCCGTTCTGCCACACATGCATCTGCACGAACGTGAAACTCACCCGCGCCCCGGCCGGCCATCGATGCTGCCTTGGGCCCCGGCACCACGCGCACCGCCGCCGGCAGGAGCGTTAAATCGGCCCGTCAACCATCTGCGCCTCGCGAACGTCTGGTCAAAAAGGGGTAAGCCGGAAGATCCGGCGTCTCGGCGAAACGACGGATGAATCACATCTCATGCGACGCAACGGTCTTGCCTTCGGAGCGCTGGCGATCCTGTTAGCCCTCGTGCTCAGCGCGTGCAGCCACGCGTCCGTCGGCGTCGGCCTGAGCTACCAGCCCAGTATCACGGCGACCCACTGTCCGATGAACGGCCGTAGGGCCTCAACCGGCGACTGCGGTGGCACCGCAGTTCTGGCATTCGCGGGCCGCGGCTGAGCGCCTGCGGAGTCGCCGAGGTTGCCGCTTCTCCGGCGGGGCGCCCTGCTGGCGGTGAATCCGAGGCGAGTCAGTGCGCTGCGCGCCTGGTGGGTGGTGAAGTCCGCCCGATCGAGGCCGGTTACCAGGGCCAGCACTTGCTTGGGAGGCCATCGGCGCCCGCTTATCACGACGAAGTGTTCATAGATCGGCTCCGGTAGTTCCCCGCGCAGAGCATTTTCGACCCGCTGCGGGTCCAGGTCGTGGGTGTGGCCGGCGACAGTCATGGTTGTCATCGGCGTCTCCCGAACGTCTTCTCTGTTTTATCTTCTCTGATCTGTCTCTGCTGCTTTAGCTGACAGCGCCAAAAGCGGCAACACCGGAGTGGCGCCGGCCGTTTTGCTGGTCCGTCCCCGTCGGTCACTACGGCAGCACGGGGCCTCAGCGGAGAAGAGAGACTGTCATCGGATGGTGTTACCGGCGTCTATCGTCAGGGCAGCGCCGGTGACGTAGCGTGCCTCCTCGGAGGCGAGCCACAGCACCGCGTTGCTGACGTCGCGCGGGTCGAGGGCCTCGACCGGCAGGCCGTTGGTAAAGATGGCCCTCAGTTCGGGGCTTCGGCTGACGAACGGCTCGAGCGTCTCCCGGCCGGTGACCATCGGGGTATCGACGCCGGCTGGGTGCACCGTGTTGACCCGGATGTGATGGCCGGCGAGCTCGTTGGCCAGCGACCGGCAGATGCCGACCACGGCATGCTTAGTGGCAACGTAAGGGGCGAGGAAGGGCATGCCCTTGAGGCCTGCGGTGGAGCTGGTGGCGATGATCGACCCGCCGCCGGCGGCGATGAGGTGGGGGATCGCGACGACGATGGTATTCCAGACCCCGGTCAGGTTCGTGTCGATGGTGTCTTGCCACACCTCCGGGGTGACCTGGTCCCACGGCTGCACGGTGTAGATCCCGGCGTTGGCGCAGACGATGTCCAGCCTGCCCAGCTCTGCCACGCCGGCGTCGAGGGTCGCCCCGAGCGTCGCGGCGTCGCGCACGTCAGCTTTGGCCGCAGCGATCCTGCGGCCGAGCGCCTGGACAGCGCGAACGGTCTCGTCGAGTTCGGCCTGGGTGGACATCGCGTAGCGGACCGTCGGATAGTCCTCAAGAACGTCGACGGCGATGATGTCGCAGCCCTCCTCGGCCAGGCGGATCGCATGGCTGCGCCCCTGACCGCGCCCCGCGCCGGTGATGAAGGCAACCTTGCCTTCGACCCTGCCTGACATCTATCTGCTCCTTCTCTCGGGGAATCGAGGCATCCTTGCCGCGGCGACGCACCAGACACGATCCCGGCGCAAGGCCTGCCCGCCCGATTATCAGCGTCGCCGACGGCCGTGCTCGGTATTGCAACGGTGCGCAAGGCTGTCTCTGACCGCGCGCCGAGTCGCTTAGTCTGCGGCGGTCAGCGCTCGGCGGCTTCTGGCTGCAGAGATGGGGAGGCCTCCCGAAGCCATCTGAGCAGCTGCGAAGTCATAGGAGGTGCGTGGGTCTTTGAAGCCGTCTAGCACAAGGGGACGCTGCCGCGACCCCGCACCCAGCTGCTGCTGCGCCCGTCGCCACGACATCCCCGGCGGGACCGGCCGCCCGGCCGGCGGCTCGGTGCCGCCAGGCTTCAAGCCGGTCTCCATAACCTTCGTGTCGGCCGCCGATGGCTGGGTCCTCGGCACCGCCCCGTGCGCGGCCCCGCCGTGTGCCTCGATCGTCCGCACCACCGACGGCGGCGCGTCCTGGACAGGCATCCCCGGTTCCCGCTTCGTGGCGAGCCGATAACTCGCTGCGCGCCGGAATGGCTGATCTGCGCACGGTTGGACTGTCGATGCCGCGTCCAGGGCTTGCTGCGCGGCAGGGACGGTCAGGACTGGTGGGGCCGACCGATGCCACCATCTACGTCGCCTCCCGAGCCTTGGCCTGGGAGCCGGAGCGCGGACATTATCTTTGACTCGATCTGCCGGATCCGCTCTGGGGTGACCCCGTATACCTTGCCGATCTCGTCGAGGGTCTTGGGCTCGCCGTCGGTTAGCCCGAACCGCATCGAGACCACGCCAGCCTCGCGCTCCGACAGCGTGCCGAGCACCGAGTGCAGCTGCTCCTGCAGCAGAGTGAAGCTCACCGCCTGGCCCGGCAGAATGGCCTCGGAGTCCTCGATCAGGTCACCGAACTCGCTGTCGCCGTCCTCGCCGAGCGGGGTGTGCAGCGAGATCGGCTCACGGCCGTACTTCTGCACCTCGATGACCTTCTCCGGGGTCATGTCCAGCTCGGCGGCCAGCTCCTCGGGAGTCGGCTCCCGGCCCAGGT
>JASHUE010000769.1:0-2772 GCA_030040195.1 Streptosporangiaceae bacterium
AGACTGACTGGGTGCAGGCCGTACGCCGCCCTGATAGCTACCGCCGGAACGGGTGACGTGGGCACGAACCCGACACTTCAACCTAGCCGGTGCGGCTTAAGCGAACGCGCGCTGCCGCAAGTCGCCGATCCTTTCGCCTGGCCGCTCGGAGCTAGCTTGTGAGCGTGAACTCCGCCGTGCGGCCCCGTTGAGGGTAACCGTCTTAAGGCTGACCCGAGTTGGCGAGTCGGCTCCAGACCGTTGTTCATCAGGTGCCCGGCGTGCGCATGCGGCACGCCGTCGCGGACAACGGCGTGTTCGAAGCTGCGCCCGAAAGCGGCTCGGGCTAACCTGCTCTCGCATCCGCCCATAGCCGCTGATTTGCTCATGGTTTGATCGCTAGCAAATGCAGGAATAGCGGAATACGCTGCCAGCGGCTGTCAGCGGCGTATCGGTCAGGACGATCTGGCGGTCTGACTTCTCTGATTGCCTCGATGAGCAGGCCGCTGGCCTCCAACGCCCGGGTATAGGACTCCAGCGGCCGGTGCTCGCTGTGGAAGGTCAGGCGGATGCCGTCGCGGTCGGCCACCATCCGAAGCGGGGTGGTCTGCAGGTATGAGCCAGAGATCACGAAGGGAGCGTCCGGATCCCGGCTCTGGAAGGACCCGGCCGTGTTGACGGGATGGGGGATTGCAGCGCACAGCCGGCCGCAACGGCCGAGTACGCGCGCGATCTCGGCAATGGCGTGCGGCATGTCATCGATGTCGTGCAGGCACATGTACGCCACAGCGAGGTCAAAGGCTCCGTCCCGGAAGGGGAGCTCGGTCGCATCCGCGAGCGCGACTGGCGCTGCGTCGGCGTGACCGGCAGCAGCCTGCACAATGGTCGGCGAGGCATCAATCCCGACGACTCGGTGACCCAGCGACCGCAGTTGCCGGGCAACTCTGCCTTCGCCGCAAGCGACGTCCAACGTCGCCCGGCCCGGTGCGGGAAGCAGGTGCAGCAGGGCCGGCATGTTCGTCTCAACGTGCGAACGGTCATGACCAGGGGTCCGGGAGAACTGCACCCAGTTCTGCCCCTCAGACTCCCAGCCCTGGCGCATCGTCACGTCGGGAGCCTCTCACAGCGGGCAAGTCGACGCGCCGGTCCGGTCATTGCGGCACGGCGGCAGCCTTCGCGAACCCGCCATACTGGCTCTTACTCTCATGCCGCCGACCGGTGTCAGTGTGCGGCACTTCCGCATGCGGTCGGTGGAGTTTGCTTTCGCGGTGTTACTGCGGTGAGTAGTCGACGGCCTCGACGGTGACTGCGGTCCCGTAGGCGGCGACCTCGGACATGATGTCGCCGATCTCGTTGCAGTCAAATCGCATCGCGACCACGGCGTTGGCGCCTCGTGACCTGGCCTCGCGCCACATTCGCTGGCGGGCTTGATTGCGGCTGTCGGTTAGCAGCCTGGTGTAGCCGCTGACTTCGCCACCTGCCACTGTCCTGAGCTGCGCCCCCATGTTGCTGAAGATGTTGCGGGCACGGACGACCAGGCCGAACACGTCGCCGTGGACCCGGGTAATCCGGTACCCGGGGATCTCGTTCATCGTCACGATGAGAACGGGCACGGTATCCGGGGCGACTTGCCGCCCCGAGGGCGCCCCGAGGATTAGCTCGCGCGTGGCGATGTTTTCCGTCAGGTCAGCCTGCGTCGCGGTCGCTGGGTCATTGCGTATCCTGAACCCGCTGTTCTGCGCTTCGCACCATACGCACGCCCACAGCTGACCTTGCTGCTGGTGCGCGCTGACGAGGCTGACGGCCTGGCATGCCGAGCACCGGCGAAGCGAATACCCGCGGGAGCACTGCGGGCACCGCCACCCCGTCGCCCACGGGTCGGAAGACTCGCTCGACGTCCCGCAGCCCGGACACGGTATTTCAGCGATAGTCGGAGCCATGCCCGCATGCTGCCACAGCCGAGCCCGGTGTCAGCGGGGCGGGCACCCCACGGGTCCGCTTGGCGAGCCGCCTAGACCTAGGACGGTTCGGGTCTGTTCGGCGTCGGGACAGCCTCGTCACGGCGGTTTGGAGCCGAGGGATGGGCTACTTGCGCCTTGCGCGCAAATTTGACCTGAGCCAGGGTTTGCGCCATGACGTACACGCGACCAAAGGCGTCCCGTTCGGTGCTCCCTTCCGATCCAGGCTTCCTTAACGTAACTGGTCGTGATCCGGGCATTCCATTGCGTGAAGCCTTCCTGAAATTCCGAGACCTAGTCTCCTCTGGCATGGACTGGGCTGGGCATCGCGCAGGTCTGCGAGCGGCTTGATCTCGTCGGCAACGCTGAAAGGCTTGTCCTGTCCTCTCCGGGCAACGGTTCCGGTCAGGTGCTCCCGCGTCTCTGGCAAGGAACCCGGCGCCGGCTGAGCCATGGCGTTAAAGGCGACGGCTGCGATTTCTGCCCGCTGGATCGCCCAAGGCCTCGGCATAGTGACGTTATGTCCGTTTTATTCATGCCGATTCGAGTCGGACGGTCTCGAGGGTCCTGGTGGCGTCCCGGGCGTGGTGGCGTGCAGACGGCTGTGATGCTGGTGTCCCGGCATTTTGGAGGATCCCGATGGCGAGCAGATCGTGGCGGCCAGGCGATCTGGCTATAGCCGTCAGGGCGCTTCAGGCGCATCCTGTGAAGTGCCAGAGTGGGCGCGCGTGGCCAGCATGCTGGGTTCTGGTCGGCGAGGAGGAATGCATGGAAAGCGCGCCGAGCCGGACGGCGATGTTTGCGGCCGTGTCGCGTGGATTGTTTCGCCTGGAGA
>JASHUE010000770.1:0-2975 GCA_030040195.1 Streptosporangiaceae bacterium
GCGCAGTACATGGCCGACTGGGAGGACACCGGCCACGAGCAGTCCAAGATCCGGGTGATCCGACCGGCCTGACCCGGCGCAATCCGCCTAGCCGGCGATATCTGCTGACATGGTGCTGGCGCACGGCCCCGGGGATACCCTTCCGCGCTTCCACCGACCAGACTGGTTCCCGTAGCGGGAACCGGGGAGGCTGGCACTGGGGAGGCAGATATTGGCTGGCGAACGAGTACTCGGCATGGTCCTCGCGGGCGGAGCCGGGAAGCGGCTCGCGCCGCTCACCGCAGACCGCGCGAAGCCCGCCGTCCCGTTCGGCGGGCTGTACCGGCTGGTGGATTTCGCGCTATCGAACCTGGTCAACGCGGGCCTGCTACGGATCTGCGTGCTGACGCAGTACAAGAGCCACAGCCTGGACCGGCACATCACCACGACCTGGCGGCTGTCGAGCCTGCTCGGCAACTACGTGACCCCCGTGCCGGCCCAGCAGCGCCTTGGTCCACACTGGTACACCGGCTCGGCCGACGCGATCTACCAGTCGCTGAACCTGATCTTTGACGACGAGCCCGACCTCGTGGCCGTCTTCGGCGCCGACCACGTGTTCCGGATGGATCCGCGGCAGATGTTCGCCCATCACATCGAGCATGGCGCCGGAGTCACCGTGGCCGCCATCCCGGTACCCAGGCAGGAGGCCAGCGCGTTCGGCGTGATCAGGGTCGCGCCGGACGGCCGCAGGATCGAGGCCTTCCTGGAGAAGCCGGCCGACCCCCCGCCGATGCCCGGACGGCCCGACATGGCGTACGCGTCCATGGGCATCTACGTGTTCACCACCGACGTCCTCGTCGATGCGCTGCGCAAGGACGCTGCCGACGACGGCAGCCGGCACGACATGGGCGGCGACATCGTCCCGATGCTGGTCCGGGAGCGCGCCGCGCAGGTCTACGACTTCCTCGAGAACTCCGTGCCGGGCGCCGAGCCGCGCGACGCCGGTTATTGGCGCGATGTCGGGACGCTCGACTCCTACTTCGAGGCGCAGATGGACCTGTGCGCCGTGCACCCGATCTTCAACCTGTACAACGACAAGTGGCCGATCCTCACGCACGTGCCCTCGCAGCCGCCGGCCAAGTTCGTGCATGAGGAAGGTGACCGCGTAGGGCGCGCGGTCAACAGCGTCGTCAGCAACGGGGTGATCGTTTCCGGCGGGCTCGTGCGCGACGCCGTGCTCTCGCCGGGAGTGCGGGTGAACAGCTGGGCCAGGGTCGAGCGGGCGGTAATACTGCACAACACCAAGATCGGCCGCCATGCCGTCGTCGAGAACGCGATCTTGGACAAGAACGTGGACGTACCCGAGGGAGCGGTCATCGGGGTGGACAAAGACCACGACCGGGCCCGCGGGTTCGTGGTGTCGGAGGGCGGCATAACGGTCGTCGGCAAGGGCCAGGCCGTACCGCTGTGAGCGGCGACCGGCAAGATCCGCGGCCGCGGATTGCGATGCTCACCCGCGAGTATCCGCCCGAGGTGTACGGGGGCGCCGGGGTCCACGTCGAATACCTCGCTGCGGCCCTCGCCCGCCTGGTCGACCTCACCGTCCACTGCCAGGGCGCCGACCGGCCGGGCGCGATAGCGCACCGGCCGTGGCCACGGCTGTCGGCGGCCAACCCGGCGCTGCAGACCATCTCCGCCGAGCTGACGATGGCCGCCGACACCGGCGGCGCGCAACTCGTGCACTCCCACACCTGGTACACCGGCCTGGCCGGCCACCTGAGCAGCCTGCTGCACGGCATCCCGCACGTGCTCACCGCGCACTCGCTCGAGCCACTCAGGCCATGGAAGGCCGAGCAACTTGGCGGCGGCTACGCGGTCTCCAGCTGGTGCGAGCGCACGGCGATCGAATCCGCCTCGGCGGTGATCGCGGTCTCCGCCGGCATGCGGTCGGACATCCTGATGACCTACCCGCGGGTGCCCGCCGACCGCGTGCACGTGATTCACAACGGCATCGACGCCGCGCAGTACGCGCCCGACCGCGGCCGGGAGGCGCTGGATCGGTACGGGATCGATCCCGGCCAGCCAACGGTGGCCTTCGTCGGCCGTGTGACCAGGCAGAAGGGCCTGCAGGTGCTGCTGCGGGCCGCCGACCGGCTCGCTCCAGCGGCGCAGCTGGTGCTGTGCGCCGGCCAGGCCGACACGCCCGACCTGCAGGCCGAGGTCGGCGACCTGGTAGATCACCTGCGGGCAACCAGGTCCGGCGTCATCTGGCTGCCGGGGATGCTGGAAAAGGCCGAGGTCATCCAGATCCTCAGTCACGCGACCGTCTTCGCCTGCCCATCGCTGTACGAGCCGCTCGGCATCGTCAACCTCGAGGCGATGGCCTGCGGCACAGCCGTGGTGGCCTCGGCCGTGGGCGGCATCCCCGAGGTCGTCGCCGACGGCACGACCGGGCTGCTCGTGCCGCCCGACGACGAGCATGCGCTCGCGGACGCCCTCAACTCACTGATCGCCGATCCGGCCAGGGCGGCCGAGCTGGGCGCTCGGGGCCGAGCCAGGGCGGTGGCCGAGTTCAGCTGGAATGCGATTGCCACGCGGACCGCCGCGCTGTATCAAAGCCTGCTGGGCAAACCTCGGTAGCGGGAACGCGAGCGTGTCAAGGACCTCGGCCGACCCCTTCCGGTATCGTTAGTCAAGATACATCTCGTCTTGCGGAGGAGATCCAGCATGGAGCAAGGCAGCCTGCCCCAGCCTGCGCCAGGACGGGCGCCGGGATCGCCGACACTAGCGGAAACCGGGCCGGCCCAGGCGGAGACCGCGTCAGGCCAGGCGGAGACCGCGTCACGCCAGGCGGAGACCGCATCAGGCCAGGCGGAGACCGCGTCAGGCCAGGCGCCGGTCATCAGGGTGAGCGATCACGACCGCGACGCGGTCGCGCAGCGGCTCCAGGAGGCGTTTGCCGAGGGCCGGCTGGACGATGACGAGTTCGACCAGCG
>JASHUE010000771.1:0-6550 GCA_030040195.1 Streptosporangiaceae bacterium
AGTGGTGACGGGCGAGGAGGTGCCATGGGCCAGGCCGACGACGCGCTGAGCGAGGCCCCGCTATTCGAGGCGCTGAGCGACGAAGATGCGCAGGCCCTGCGGTCGAAGGTCCTCGTGGTCAGGCTCGACCGTGGTGAGCGCCTTTTCTCCGAGGGCGACAAGGGTGACCGGCTGTACATCATCCTGTCGGGAAAGATCAAGCTGACCAAGGCAGCGCCGGACGGACGAGAGAACCTGCTGAGCGTGCACGGGCCGGGCGAGATGTTCGGCGAGCTCTCGCTGTTCGACCCGATACCCAGGACCTCGAGCGCCACCGCGATCACGCAGGCCGACCTGGCGGGTCTCGCCCACGATGACCTGCGGACGTTCCTGGCCAGCAGGCCGGGCGTGGCCATGCACCTGCTCCAGGCGCTGGCCCAGCGGCTGCGGCGGATCAACGAGGTGAAGGCCGACCTGGTTTTCACCGACGTGCCCGGCCGAGTGGCCAAGGCCCTGCTCGACCTGTCCGAGCGGTTCGGCGTCCAGACCCCCGAGGGCATGCAGGTCAACCACGACCTGACTCAGGAGGAACTCGCCCAGCTGGTCGGGGCCTCGCGCGAGACCGTGAACAAGGCGCTGGCCGACTTCGCCGCGCGCGGCTGGATTCAGCTCGCTGCCAAGTCGGTGCTCATCTCCGACACCGACCGGCTGCGCAAGCGGGCCAGGTGACCAGCGGGCCTGTGCGTCCGCCCAGCGGGCCTGTTCGTCCGCCAGGGCTTCATCGTGAGGTCGGGCTTCATCGTGAGGTCAGGCTTCATCGTGAGGTCAGGCTTCATCGTCCGGTCAGGACCCGGCTCCCGGCGGTAGTTCGCCCAGGCTCCTCAGGTACTCGAGCTGGGCGCGGACTGACCACTCGGCGAACGGCCAGAGCGCGGGGTCAACGTCGGTGTAGACCGTGGCGACGATCTCCTTGAGCGTCCGGTCACCCGCAGCAAGCGCGGCCCGCACTTCGGCCAGCCGCTCGGCCCGGTGCGCGAGGTAATAGTCGAGCGTCCCGGTCACGTCCGGCAGCATCGGGCCGTGGCCGGGCAGCAGCGCACTGAGGCCTGTCTCCTCGGCCAGCGCTCGCAGCCGGCCGACCGAGTCGAGATAGTCGGCCAGGTTCCCGTCGGTCCCGATCACCGTGGTCCCTCGGCCAAGCACGGTGTCGCCGGTGAGGATCGCCCCGTCGGCCGTTAGCTGCAGGCAGACCGAGTCCGAGGTGTGGCCGGGCGTCGCGATGACTCGCAGCTCGCAGCCGCCGCCCGTCAGCACGTCCCCGGCGGTCAGACCATCGCTGCCGAGTCGGTAGGCCGGATCGATGGCGAGCACCGGCGCGCCGGTCAGCTCAGCCAGCCGGCGCGCTCCGCCGGAGTGATCCTCGTGCCGGTGCGTCAGCACAATCGTGGTGATCCGCTGATCACGCCCCGCGGCTACCGCGCGAACTCGCTGCAGATGGGCCTCGTCGTCCGGCCCGGGATCGACCGCGATGGCTGCGCGGCTGCCCGGCTCGGAGATCAGCCAGGTGTTGGTGCCGTCCAGCGTCATGATCGACGGATTGGGGGCGAGCACGCACAGCGCCCGGCTCGTCCCTGACCCGTCGATCGGGCCCGTGGGCTGGTGGCCGGGCTCGGCAGTCATCGCGGGACCTCCGGTGCCGTTCATGATCCGGTAAGTTCTCTCACCCGTAGCGTGACAGAACCTACCTGATCATCGCCTCGGCCGGCTTTGCCTGGCTCACGCCGGGTACTCGCGGATGCCAGGGACGGTCAGCCATACCGCGCCCTCGCGCAACTGCACCTCCGGGATGATCGGCGCGACCGTGCGCGGCCCGGTCAGCGCCGTTTCCAGGTTCCCGCAGGCGCCTAGCTCGGTGAGCGACACCATCGTCGGCGGCATGAGCGCGAGTTCTCCGCGGCGGCCAGCGGCCAGCGCGTCAGCGGGCGCGATCCACGCCACCGCCGAGGCCTCGCCGCCGACGTCCCTGGTGCGCTGCCCGGCCGGCAGGGCCGCGGCGAAGAATCGGGTATCGAAGCGGCGCGGCTCGATCACGGGCGTGATCCACCTCGACCACGCCCGGAGCAGGTCTGTTCGCAGCACCAGCCGACGGCGGCCGAGCAACTCAGCGAGCGAGATCGACCGGTCGAGCAGCGCGCGGCGGTCTGCCTCCCACTCGTCGGTGGTGGTGTCGGCGACCACCGACTCGGGCGACTCGCCTGCCAGCAGAACGCCGGACTCCTCGAAGGTCTCCCGCACGGCCGCGCACACCAGCACCCTGGCCAGCTCCGGCGGAGCGTCGAATATCCGGCCCCATTCGGCCGCGGCCGGTCCCGTCCAGGCAACGCGCTCATCGGCGTCCCTCGGGTCCACCGAGCCGCCGGGAAAGACCATCGCCCCAGGGGCGAACGCCATCGACGGCTTGCGGCGCAGCATGTACACCTCGAGCCCGCCGATCGCGGCTTGCCGCAGGAGCATCACGGTCGCCGCGTCCCTCGGCACCGCGGGCTGCTCATTCCCCGTGATGAACTCACGGGCCCGGTCGGCGATCGGGGAGGGAAGCCGGAACGATGCAGACTCGCCAGCCGCGCCGGGGCTCAGTCCTTTACCTCGGCAATCAGCTCGACTTCGACCGGCGCGTCCAGCGGCAGCACCGCGGTGCCGACGGCGCTGCGGGCGTGCCGCCCGGCCTCCCCGAAGATCTCCAGTAGCAATTCGCTGGCGCCATTGACCACTTGCGCCTGCCCCGTGAACTCGGGCGTGCTGGCGACGAACCCGGTGACCTTCACGATCCGCCGGATGGCGGACAGGCCGCCGGCTACGGACGCGGCTGCCGCCAGGGCATTGAGCGCGCACGTTCGGGCCAGGGCGCTTGCCTCGGCCGCCCCGACCTCGGCACCGACCTTGCCGGTCGCGACGAGTTGGCCGGCCACGACTGGTATCTGCCCAGCGGTGTAGACCATGTTGCCCGAGCGCGTCGCCGGAACGTAGGCGGCCACCGGAGGCACGACCTCGGGCAGCGTCAGGCCGAGCGCGGCGAGCCGTTCTTCCGGCGACTGGCGCTCCGTGTCCGCGTCGCTCATTCCTTGACTCGCTTCATGTAGGCGACAAGCTGCTCGGGATTGGGCCCTGGTACCACGGCCACCAGCTCCCAGCCGTCATCTCCCCAGTTGTCCAAGATCTGCTTCGTAGCGTGCACGAGCAGGGGCACCGTTGCGTACTCCCATTTGGCCATAGCGGAACCATAGTGCAACGCGCCGCGGCGGCCCGGCGGCCAGAGAAGTTACCCTCGGCCGCCGGGCGTTGCGCGCATCCGCGGATGGCCTAGGACCCGGGCTGCCGGCTGGAGTCCGAGTCCGTGGTCGCGTCCGGCAGCGGGACCGCGGCTGTCGCCGGCCCTGCGGATCCCGACCCGTTGTGCCCGGCCTCCGCGGGCTCGTGCTCACTCACCGGATGCTCGCCTGGCTCGGGGCGCTCACCCTTCTGGGCGGCGGTGAGCTCGGGAATCTCCGGAACCTCGGGGATCTCGAGCGGCACCTCGGCCGGGTTCCCGAGCTGGGACTCCACTTTAGCGACGTCCTTGTCGCCCTCCTCTTCGAGCGACTCCAGGCCGGCGTTACCCGACGTCGGGCTGAACTTGTCGAAGAACCGCAGGAGCTCCACGGGGATCGGCATGACCAGCGTGCTGTTCCGCTCGGCCGCCACCTCGACGACGGTCTGCAGCAGCCGCAGCTGCAAGGCGGCCGGGTCGCGGGACAT
Organism: Streptosporangiaceae bacterium; assembly: GCA_030040195.1. Classification (GTDB taxonomy): domain Bacteria; phylum Actinomycetota; class Actinomycetes; order Streptosporangiales; family Streptosporangiaceae; genus JAJYUU01. Next base: position 3,775 of record JASHUE010000771.1, read on the forward strand.
GACGTTGGCCGCCGCGGCCAGCCGCTTAGAGGCCTGGAACTCGCCATCGGCGGTGATGATGCGGGCCCGCCGCTCCCGCTCGGCCTCCGCCTGCCTGGACATCGACCGCTTCATGCCCTCGGGCAGCGACACGTCCTTGATCTCGACTCGCTCGACCCTGATACCCCACGGGCCCTCGGTCGGCTCGTCGATGATCCGGCGCAGCTCTCGGTTCACCGAGTCGCGCTCGGCCAGAAGCTGGTCCATCTCCGACTGGCCGATGATCGACCGCAGCGAGGTCTGGGCCTGCTGGGAGATGGCAAATAGGTAGTTCTGCACGTTGATGGTCGCCTTGACTGGATCCACGACCCGGAAGTACACCACCGCATCCACCCGGACGCTGACGTTGTCCCTGGTGATGCCTTCCTGGGCGGGCACGGCCATGGCCACTATCTGCATGTTGACCTTCTGGATCCGGTCGCCGATGGGCCTGATCAGCGTCAGCCCGGCGCCGCGCGGCGCGGACAGGACCTTGCCGAATCGGAAGATGATGGCCTGCTCGTACTGCTGAACCACCTTCACCGAACGCCCAACGGTGATCGCGCCAAGCACCGCCAGGACGACCACGATGATGATTATGGCTTCCACCATGACGAACCATCCCTTTCGGCCCTAAGCCGATTCCTATGTTCTCAGCGTAGTGACATCGCCTAGAGGGTGATAGTGACGGAGGTCTCAGTCCGGCCACGCCTGGCCCCCTCCCGTGACTCCAGGGCCCGGTCTCCGGGCGAGCGCGGATAACCTCCAATCGTGACCACACGTGACACCGACTGGGATGGCGTGCGGCTGCACGTCGTGACCGGCAAGGGTGGCACGGGGAAAACGACGGTGGCCGGAGCCCTCGCGCTGGCACTTGCCTCGGGCGGCAAAAAGGTGCTGCTGATGGAGGTCGAGGGACGCCAGGGCATCGCCCAGCTCTTCGACGTGCCCCCGCTGCCGTACGCGGAGCGGCGGATTGCGATCGCCGCGGGCAGCCCCTCCGGGCACGGCGGCGACGTCTTCGCTTTGGTCGCCGACCCCGAGTCCGCCCTGGTGGAATACCTTGAGATGTTCTACAGCCTGCGGCACGCGGGCACCGCGATGACCAAGCTCGGCGTGATGGACTTCGCCACGACGATCGCGCCTGGCCTGCGGGATGTGCTGCTGACTGGCAAGGCCGCCGAGGCGGTGCGGCGCAAGGACGCGAGTCGCCCCGGCGGCAGGGCCTACGACGCCGTGGTGATGGACGCGCCGCCAACCGGCCGGATCGCCAGGTTTCTCAATGTCGCCGCTGAAGTGTCCGGCCTGGCCAGGGTCGGTCCCATCCGCGGGCACGCGGATTCGGTGCAGAAGGTGATCAGGTCTCCCCAGACTGCCGTGCACTTCGTCACGGTCCTTGAGGAGATGCCGGTCCAGGAGACCCTCGACGGCATCGACGAACTGCGCGGCCTCGATGGGATCAGGCCCGGCGGCATCATCGTGAACATGACGCGCCCGCTAGCCTTGCCGTCCGACGAGCTTGCGGCCGCTGCTGACGGCGTCCTCGACGTCGACCAGCTCGCCCTCGGCCTGAAGACCGCCGGGCTCGACGACAGCATCGGCCTAGCCGCCGACTTGGCGGCCGAGCTGTCCGAGCAGGCCAGGACCGCGCTGGCACAGGACGTCCAGTCGCAGCGACTGGCTGCGGCCGGCCAGCCGTGCTACGAGCTGCCGTGGATCAGCGACGGGATGGACCTGGCCGGCTTGTACCGGCTCGCGGCCAGCCTGAGAAGTCAGGGGGCCGCCTGATGGCAGCCAGCCGCCCGCCGGTCCTCGACATCGACCGGCTCATCGACGACCGGCGGAACCGGATCCTGGTCTGCTGCGGCTCCGGCGGCGTCGGCAAGACGACTACGGCCGCGGCCATCGGCGTGCGCGCAGCCGAACGGGGCAGGCACGTCGTGGTCCTGACCGTTGACCCGGCCCGCCGGCTGGCTCAGTCGATGGGACTGACGTCGCTGGACAACACCCCGCGGCTAGTGGCGGGCGTGGGCTCCGATCAAGCCGCCAGCGATGCAGCCGCTAATGGCGGGAACGAGGTCGGCTCCGGCGGCAGCCTGCACGCCATGATGCTCGACATGAAGCGCACGTTCGATGAGATCGTCGAGGCGCATGCTGACCCGGATCGGGCCGCGCAGATCCTGGCTAACCCGTTCTACCAGTCTCTGTCGTCCAGCTTCGCCGGGACGCAGGAGTACATGGCGATGGAAAAGCTTGGTCAGCTCCGACGGGCCGACGAGTGGGACCTCATCGTCGTGGACACCCCGCCGAGCCGGTCGGCGCTGGACTTCCTGGACGCGCCGCAGCGACTCGCCCGATTCCTCGATGGCCGGCTCCTGCGGTTGCTCGTCGCTCCGGCCAAAGTCGGCGGACGGGCTTATCTGCGGGTGCTGAACGCCGGCTTCGGTGTGGTCACGGGGGTACTGACGAAGATCCTCGGCACGCAGGTGCTCAGGGACGTGCAGACGTTCGTGTCCGCGCTCGACACGATGTTCGGCGGCTTCCGGGAACGGGCCGACTACACCTACCAGTTGCTGCGAGCTCCCGGTACCGAGTTTCTGGTCGTCGCCGAACCCGAGCCCGACGCCCTGCGCGAGGCGTCATATTTTGTGGAGCGCCTGGCCGAAGAGCGGATGCCGCTGGCGGGGCTTGTCCTCAACCGGGTCCAGCGACCGCCGGCCGCGCATCTGTCGGCGGCACGAAGCCTGGCCGCAGCCGA
>JASHUE010000005.1:0-3613 GCA_030040195.1 Streptosporangiaceae bacterium
GGGCAGCGTCAGCGGCGGGAGGCTGGAAGCGGTGATGTCGCCCGCGACCGTCCGCAACGCCGACCTGAGCTGGTCCTCGGTCATGACGTCTCCTTGAGCACTATGCCGAGCGCCGTGATGGCCCGGTGGACGGTCGACCGCACAGTGCCTGGACTGATGCGCATCGCGTCCGCGATCTGGGCGTCGGTAAAGTCCAGGTAGAACCGCAGCACAAGGGCTTCGCGCTGGCGATCGGGCAGGCGTTGCAAGGCCGCGGCAACCTCGCGCTGGTCCTCGGCCGTGAGAGCCGCCGCCTCGGCCGACTCCGCCGGCGGCAGGTGCGCGATCAACGGCCGCCGCTGGGCGCGGCGCCAGGCGGAGCGGCAGCCGTTGAGAACGCTTGAGCGCAGGTAGCCAACGGCCTTGTCGGTGTCGGACAGTTGGCCCCAGCGGCGGTAAAGGCCGCAGAACGCCTCCTGCACGACCTCCTCGGCAATGCTCCGGCTGCCGGTGGTGACGTAGGCGAGCCGGACCAAGCCAAGCGCATGCTCGCGGTAGAGCGCGGTTACGGCGGCTCGCACATCGTCGGGGCCGGCCGGGCGATCGCCCTGCGAACCGACCGCGGCTGCCTCGGCAGCGGTGCGCGTCCTCATAGTTCAGAGACGCTGTATCCGCACGTCTGCTGCTCGCTCGCCGCGACTTCCGCCCTGCGGTCAGAATCGAAACATCGCCGCACCTGCCGCTCGTCACCGGTGACGGCTAGCCGTCGCCGCGCCTCCCGCGTCGGCCTGCTTGCTGCTCCGTGCCGGTCAGCGCGGTCAGGACGGCCTCCACCGCGCTCTGTCCGCTGGCCGGCAGCAACCGCGGGCTGCGCCGGTAGACTTCCGCGGCGGCCTGATGGAACCCGTCAGGCAGGCCCGCGCCGGCCATGGAGGCGGCGATCTCCTCCATCTCGCCGACCCAGCGCCAGCCCTTGGTCACGGCCGAACGCGCCGCGCGGTCGGCCTGATCGGCGAGGCGGGGCTGCGACATGGCCCACTCGGTCAGGAGCGGGTCCTCCACGCCCTCGGCCTGAGCCAGGGCGCGGGCGGTCAGCAGGAGCGCGGCGCTGCCCTTGGTCCAGGACGCGTACGCCATCTTCACGGCCGACGCCGCTGTGTCCGCCCCGGCCACGATCCGCGGCTCCAGCGGGGTACCGGCGAACAGCGCGTGGATGTCCAGCGCCTGCGGGCCGGACAGGTAAAGCCGGGTCGTGCCCGGCGTCCTCGGCGGCGGGCCGATGATGCCCCCATCGACGTAGCGGCCGCCGCTGTCGGTGATCAGTTTGGCCACCTCCCGCGCCGTGCCTGGCGAGATCGCGTTTCCGTCCAAGTACAGGCCGGTGAAGCCGTGCACGGCCCACGCGACGTCCAGGGCCGCGTGCGGCGGGCAGACCGAGATGATCACCGATGCCTCGGCTGCCATCTGCCGCGGCGTCCGGATATCCCTCAGCCCGGCAGCCGCCGCCCTGGCAGCCGTGTCGGGGCCCCGGCCGTCCGATGCCCAGAGCACCTGGTGCCCGGCGCTGGTGAGGCACTGTCCCACGGCCGCGCCCATCTCACCCGGGTGCAGCAGCCCGATCACGCTCTCCGCAATCATGGTCATGGCTGGAGTGTGGCACAGGCCCGGTCACCGCGCGCTTGCCCGGGCAGCGCCCTAGGGCCCGCCGACGTGACCGTTAGAACGCGAATTCCGTCAAGAACCACTCACTCTCGAAGTGCCGGAACGGAACGAATTCTCCGCTCGTCAGTACGCCGTACCGATAAACCTGGTGCTTCGCCCGGACGCTCACGGGCGCCTGCACGATCTGCTGGCTGCCGGAATAGCTGTCCCACAGAACTTCTTCGTCAAATCCCGAGTCGTCGGGCCAGGATCGGCGCAGCACGGTGCCGGTTACCGCCGAGAACACCACGAATTCCCATTTGTCGCCTGGGGCGGCGGAGTTCGCGGTCGCCGCGATCGTCTGGCCGTTCCCAGCCATGGAGGCCGTCTGCACGACCCATCCGGGACCGAGTCTCGGTACAACCAGCCTGATCGCGCCCAGCAGGCTGCTACCTGGAGCGCTGACGTTCAGGACGCACTCGCCATAGTGGTCCTGCTGGAAACGCACCCCGATCATCAGCAGGCCGTTCTGGGCCCAGGTCATCGGACCTGGGTCACAGACATATCCGCGCGTCCGCCAGGCCCTGAGAAGCGTCCCGTTGAGTGAATATATGTTGACGCCGGAGAGCACTCGCCCAGGCACTCTCCGGGTGGGGGGCGAGACGTCCATGAAGGCGACGGCCAGCGCGGTTCCGGCGGGGGAGAGCCCAAAGGACACCAATTGGCCCGTGGCGGTGATGGGCAGCCGACTGAGGCTCACCGTGCGCTTTGGGGCGCTGAGACGCGCCAGGTAGTAGTAACGGTGGTAAGGCTCGCTCTGGCGGGAGGTCTGGAAAACGAACGCCCGGTCGCCGGCCGTGACCGCGGCGCCGTCCACGTAAAGCCTGGGTAGGTTGACCGTGATCATGGCGCCGGTGGCCAGGTCACCAATGACGGCCCGCTGCGCACCGACCTGGTAGGCAACGTAGTACCGCGGCAGGCCCGCCGGGCTGCCGGCGCCCTGTGCCGGACCAGGAGAGAGCCGGCGCGTGCCGCCTGCCGCGAGTGCTACCGCCAGGCCGATGATCGCTAGCACCGCAACGGCCGCCGCGATCGGCGGTGCGAGACGCCGTGTCCAGGCTCGGCGGCCAGGCAGGGATCGGGCTGGCCGCGTGGGCGGCGTGACTGCCTGCAGTGCCGAGTGATCGCCGCGGCGTGCCTCGGCCTGGGCAACACCCGCCAGGACGCTCTCAGGATCCGGAGCGGAAGCGGCCAGGACCCGGAAGGCCGCGCGGATGTCATCCTCGGTACGCATCGGCATCCCCCAGCTGGTAAGTCGCGATCGTCGGTCCGTCAGCCTGCTGAGGTCGTAGCTCGATCCGCAGGGCCGCGAGGGCCCTGGACGCGTACCCGCGCACGCTGCCCGGCGCGCAGCCGAGGAGTTCGGCGATCTCGGCGTCACTGCGGTCCTCGTAGTAGCGCAGGACGAGTACGGCCCGCTGCCGGCGCGGCAGCTTAGCGATCTCGGCCAGCATGGCCTCGTGCTCGGCGTATCCGGTCGCGTGGTCGGGCGCACTGCCGGTGGTGAGCTCGTTATGGCCGGACGGGATCAGCCGCCAGGATCGGCGCCGCCAGGACAGGAACTCATTGAGGATCATTTTCCGGACGTACATCTCCGGCCGGTCCAGCTGACCAATCATGTCCCACCGGGCGTGGGCCCGGATCAAGACCTCCTGGGCCAGGTCCTCGGCGGTGGCCCGCTGGCCGGCCAGGACAGTGGCGAAGGCGAGCACGGCGGGCAGCCGGGCACGGGCGAACTCCTCAAAGGTCATGCCGCCTCCGACGGTCGTCTCTGCAGTAAACACGCACCGAGCGGCTGCTTATGCTGCGTGACGCTGACCTGTTTCTGAGGGCCCGGCTAGAACGTGATGGCTAGCACGCCTCTCGCTTGCGTCGGCAGCGGGGTGAACTTGCCCGAAGCAAGGATGCCGAGCGACCACCGCGGGTGCGGGCT
>JASHUE010000772.1:0-10259 GCA_030040195.1 Streptosporangiaceae bacterium
AGCCGGGACGACGTGCAGGTGGTAGGCCCGCCGTCCGTTTTCATCGCGGCGGTAGAACAACCGGCTCGGCATTCCGGTGTCATGCCGCTGATAGCCGATAAGCCGCAGCGCCCCGTCCTGGGCGGCCACCTGGGTCAGGTCTTCAGCTGCCGCCATCAGGTCAATGATCGGTTTTGCCACCAGCCCCGGAACCGACGTACTGCCGATGTGCTCGATCTCGGTGAATAGTCCCGGCAGGCTGTCTCGCAACTCGGCGCAGGCCGCGTCGGCGTTGCGCGGCCACGCGTCGTCGTAGTCCACGACCTCGATCGTCATCGAGCGGAGACTAGCAACGGGCCGTGCCCGCTCGCTGCCCGATAAGCCACTCACCGCGCGAGCTCACGGTCAGGTCGCCACCTCGGGCCGATGCTCCGCATCACAAGCCGCGCGGGCCGTTCCGCTCGCACACGACCGCGCAAGGGTCGTCCTAGCCGCATGCTTGAGGCATGGGACAGGCCAGGCGTAGGGCGCGTCAGACAGGCAGGCAACTGCGCGCGGCTCCGCGGCGCGATGCGGTATCCGACCGAGCGAGCGGCGTGCCGCAACTTTCTGGCGAATCGGTCCAACAGGTTCTGGAGCGGATCAAGTTGGCCCGACACGCTCGGGACGAGGCCGAGGCTGAACTTAAAAATCCCTGCGTAGCGGTACTCGTGTGGCCGCACAGGTCAGGAAGCGACGAGCTTGCGCAGCACGCGCACGTCCGTCTCAAGCCGGTCCAGCAAGGCAGCGGTATCGGTGGCACCAGCGTGCTCGGCTGCGAGTTGGCGAATGATCCAGCCGCGGACCAGTGTCGAGGCCGGCACGCCCTGATCCTCGGCCAGCGCCTGCACTGCGGCAAGCTCATCTGGGTCGAGCCGTAGCGAGAACATCACCGACTTGCCGCGGTTCGGGCGCTTGGAACGGGTCAGCGCACTGGCCGGAATCGGGTCGTCCTTGGTGGCCTCGGCATGCTCGGCCTCCTCGTCGAGCAGCCGGCGAAGCTCGGCGTGATCGTTACGTGTCATCGCTGTCTCCTCGCTGCTCGGCTGGGCCGGCGTCCCGGTAGTGGCGGGCATCGATGTCGTTGGCTGGCCAGCCGTTGACGCCGTAGGTCACGCCGTCCTCGGTCACGGTAATGACCGTCAGTAACTGGCCAGCGGTGCTCGACCAGCCGATCGTGCGCACGCTGCACCCGGACTGGCTGGCGTAGTCCGGGTCGAAGACCAGCGCATCAGGATCGGCCAGTGCCTCGTCCGCCTGCTCGCCAGTGACGCCGTGGCGCTCCGCCATGTAGTCGCCCCGGTGACTCCATGGCGACGTCCACAACCCAAGTGTATTACATTGCATTACAGCGGCCAAAACGCCAGGCAGACCAGAGTCGGCCAGGAAGCAGCTTGATCATGTCAAATGCGTGCCGAAACAGCGCTGCGCGCTGGAGTCTGCGCGCGTCAGGGCTGTTGAGCCGGGGGTCTGTAAAACCGTCGGCTCAGCCTACGTTGGTTCGAACCCAACACCTTCCACTGGTCATAGATCGTAGTATCCGCACGTCAGCCGCGCGATTAGCGAGCAGATCCACTGGTTCTGCGCCGCTGAGCTGGCCCAGTCCTTCTCCATCGCCAACAGCAGCCCCGAGCGGGTCTCTGGTTCACTGCAGAAGAGCGCATTCTCATGCGGAGCAGTCCGGACTGTCCTGGGTATCCGGTTCTGGGGTCTGCCCGATGTTCGCCCGAACGGCGCGGTGGCGCAGCGCCGAACCGTGCAGATGCCGGGCACTTTGGTTAGCTTTCTGACCTGCTGAAAGAGCGACTGTTCAGTCGCAAGATGCCGATGGCGAGTGCCGCGACCGCAGCGGCAGCGGCAGCGGCGAGCAGACGCTCGAACAGGCCACTCAGCCCGGAACCCACCAGAGGAGCCGTGCTGCCGAACTGGGCGTCGGCAATGATCAATCCGAAGATCAGGATCGCCGTGCAGCGGGCGGGCCATGCCCATGCCTGCCAGCCGGGTGTGCGCCGCATAGCGGCGGCGAGGAAGAAGCCCGCCAGCACGAACAGCAGTACGCCGATCGAGGTGAGGCTGTCATCCAGCTTCCCGCCAGAATTCGAGATCGCCCTGGCAGTGGTGCAACCCGGATCGGCTGCCCGGCAGGCCAGCCGCTCGAAGGGACTCAGCAGGTCACCGAGACCGAGGACGGACAGTGCAAGCAGTGCGGAACCCACTGCCGCGGTCCAGCCGCCGGGGCGCAGCACGGGCCAGACAGAACGGAGCGCGAACCACATCGTCGCAGCGCCGCAGATCGTCAGCACGATCACCAGGAAAGCCCCGTCTGGCGCCGTGACCGCGTACATGTCGCTGATGGAATGAGCAAGGATGCTGTAGCGCGGCCCCTGCCAGGCCGCGGCAACGAGCCAGCTCGCGACGAAGAGCAGCTGGGCCGCGATGCTTGCCCACGCCCAGCGCCGGATGCTTGCCGACCTAGCGCGCGCACGGCTGTCCAGGCCAGTGTCATGCGGCCTGTCATGGAAGACGTTAAGAAGCATTGCCTTGCCTCCTCGCCGTCCACACTGCATCACACACAGAACATGGGGCAGGCGCGAAAGTCCCTCCCAGTCGGGACATTCGGCACCACTCTGACCTGTGGTCTCAGCCAGCAATCCGCACCGGCCTCGTTCTCTAACGCCGAGCGACCGCCGGGCTGCCAGCCACAGGTCCAAATATATTTGAGTCCCAAGTATAAGGTAATCAATGATTCAGGGAGATTGGCTACCTTTATCACCGCATTGCACTCGGGAAGCTTCGCACCTTTGACTGGCTCCTGGCAGAAGTCAAGATTAAGTAATCTCTAGGCGTTTGCTGCGCGTCGGGCGATTGACTGGCGGCCGACGCAGCGTGGAATTCTGCTTGTGCAATCTCGAGGTTCGTTCGTCGTTGGGCGTCCATTCAATGAGCGGCCCGGCCGCCGCGACGCGCACCGGGCAGCCTCCTGTTCACCTGCATGCCTGGGCACGTCGCGTGCGCCGCTCTCAGGATCGCGCTCGGCATGAGAGTCCTCGATGTGCGCCAGCACAAAACTGACGACCAGGTAATTCTCTCGGCCCGATGCAAGGTTCGACGGTTCGGGCTTGATGTCCTGAACTTCATGGTGCCGAGAAGCTTCTCTGATTTCCTCGTCGCAGACGCCAGCCCCTTCGCCGCCGCACTCCTTCTGCCCGCCATGAGGCTGGGCGAGGACCTGGTGGTGCAGGAGCGGATCTCGGCCCGGCTGCATGCTGGCATGACGGAGATAGTCCGGACTGTTGCAGGCTGGGACGTCGGGCTCAAGCCCATCCGAGTGATAGCTGATGAGCTCGTCCCAGACCCCGTCGCGCCCGGCGCCACCGGAGCATTTTTCTCCGGTGGCGTGGACTCCTTCTACACGTATCTAAGACATAGGAGCGACCCGCAGCCGATTACGCACCTGATGCTGGCGAAAGGCTATGACATAGATCGCCGCAATACCCGGCTATGGCAGGCGACCGTTCATAACGTCCAGCAGATCGCCAAGGAAGAGCAGATAACGCTGATCGAGATTGACAGCAATGTGCGATCGCTGACTGACCCGATACTGTCATGGACATATAGCCACGGCGGCGGTCTCGCCGGCGCCGCTATGTGCTTGCGCCGCGGAATCAGCCGGGTCTACATCGCATCCTCCGCAGACGCGGAGCACCAGGCTCGCCGCGGGTCACATCTGACCATTGATCAACTCTGGAGCACGGAGGCCCTCAGCTTCGTCCACGATGGCTGGGAAGCATCACGAATGGAGAAGATTGATCGCCAGATTGCGCGATCCCCGCTGGCGCTGAAGTATCTGCGAGTCTGCTACACGAACAATAATGGCAGCTACAATTGTGGCGAGTGCGAGAAGTGCCTGCGCACGATGGTCAGCCTCCAGGCCGCCGGCGTCCTTGACCGGGCCGAGACATTTCCGGCTGAGATCGATCCGAAGCGCCTCGCCACAATACCTATAGAAGGTTATGACCAGGCGGTATTTCATCGCGAGAATCTCGCCGCACTACGCGCACGTAACCTGGCGCCCGAGCTGCAGCAGGCACTACGCAGAGCCCTGGCCAACGTGGCCGACGACAACACTGAGGCGAGCCCAGTCGCGCAGCGAATTCGACGCGATATCGACTACCTTGACCATTCCTACGCCCGTGGCACATTGCGCAGACTCAAGACTCATGTCACCGGCAGGAGCTTCTAGTGCGCATTCTGGTTGACCACGATGGTTACGACCTCCTGAATCTCGGCGGCGTCGCAATGCTGCAAGGGTGCATCACGCGGCTACTTCGGCAGTGGCCTGACGCCGAGATCAAGGTCATCGCCCACGCGCCCAGGCGCCTCGAGCAGTACTGTCCGGGCACTGCGCCGATCGGGCGGACGTTCGCGGACGCCCCGTATGTCCAGGCCTTCCCGCGCAAGGTACGGCTCGCGTCGGAACAACTGTGGAGGATCGCTGGACCTCCGCTCTGCGACCGGCTAGGCCGGGACGATCGCAGGGACGGATGGCCGCGCACAGCCATTGAAGCCGTGCGCTGGGCCGACGTCGTGGTGGCAGCCGGCGGCGGTTACCTCACTGACACCTGGTGGTGGCACGCCGCCGGAGTGCTGAGCTTGCTGTCCTCGGCTCAGGCCCTGGGCAAACCGACAGCGATGTTCGGGCAGGGAATCGGACCCTTGCACGGCCGTGCGCTGCGGGCGATCGCTTGCCGGACCCTGCCCCGACTGGCCGCGCTTGGCCTGCGCGAAGAGGTGACCAGCCTAGGGCTGGCGCTGGCCTGCGGAGCGCGACGCGATGTCATCACGGTGACCGGAGATGACGCCATCGAGGTCATCCCCGACACCGCGCCCAAGGAAGCCAGTGCGCTGGGCTTCAACATTCGCGCCGCTGACTACTCAGGCATCGACCGGGAAGCCTCGGTCACCGTTGGCACGTGCGTTGTCGCCGCCGCTCGCGAACTCCGGGCGCCTATCATCGGTCTCCCTGTTTCTCGCTATACGAACACCTCTGACCTCGCTGCTATCAGCGGGTGCCTAGAACGCGGGCAAACGGGGGTCGATGTGGTGCTGCGCGACCTATCGTCGCCGACCAAACTGATGTCGGCGGCGGCGCGCTGCCGTGTCGTCGTTACCGGCAGCTATCACGCTGCCGTCTACGGGCTTGCGCAAGGCGTTCCCGCCGTATGCCTGAGCAAATCGCGCTACTACGATGCCAAATTCGCAGGTTTGAGTGCGCTCTTCCCAGGGGCGTGCCAGGTGGTTTCACTGGCCGATCACGACGCAGCCAGTCGTCTGCGTCAGGCGATCTTGCTGGCCTGGTTCCTCCCCGCAGGCATCCGCTCTGCTGCGCGAGACGCAGCAGCCCGCCAGCGCACCTCGGGCCGTGCCGCTTACGAGCGCTTCCGGCTGAGCACGGACACACCGCGTGAGTTCGCCGCGGCGGTGCCGTCGAGGCAGCCACGTTGACCGCGTCATTCGTCGTGGCGGGACCTGAGCCACGTACGCGCCCCGCCGGCCTAGTCCCGATGAAGATCATCGAGGTTGAGATTTGCCGGCCGCTACCCGGGATTAGCAGCGACGGCAGACATCAGCGGCTGTGGGTACTTGCGCGCCTGCTTACTGAGCCGATCGGAACCTGCACAGTCGAGGTGGAGTCCCGCGACCTGAGCCCCGCAGACCTCGGCGAGATCCTCTGGCAAGAGCTCGGCGATCCCATTGCCGAGCGGTTCGCTGCCGCTCACCTGCCAGCACCACAAGGCTTGGGCAGCGGCGGCCTCGAGGTGGACCCTGAAACCTGGCCGTTCCTGCAGGCCCGATCCCACGTCCTCGCCGCGCCTCCTTTCATCAGCGTTGTCATCTGCACCTACAACCGGCCAGATCAGCTGCGGGTCTGCCTGCAGCAGCTCCGGAAGCAGCAATACCCCGCGTTCGAGGTCATCGTCGTTGACAACTGCCCGGCAACAGACGCAGTGCGGGAATGTGTCGCGGCGCTCAGCGATCCCCGGTACAGCTATGTCGCCGAGCCGCGGGCCGGTCTGTCCCGCTCGCGCAACCGGGGGGTATCAGCCGCCTCCGGCGACGTCATCGCATTCCTCGATGACGACGAGGAGCCCGACGTCTTCTGGCTGGCCGCCCTGGCGGGCGGCTTCGCCCGCGGCAGTGATGTCGGCTGCGTAACCGGGCTAATCCTGCCGGCCAGCCTGGACACTGAGGCGCAGGTCCTGTTCCAGGAGCTTGGCGGGCACATTAAGAACCGCGGCTTCAAGCCCGCCATCTTCTCGCGCCACGGACCGCAAAGCCCGCTGTACCCGAGGCCGCCGTTCGGTGCCGGAGGCAACATGGCATTCCGGCGAGAGACGCTCACGAAGATCGGTGGTTTCGATACCGCTCTCGGCGCCGGAACTCCGGCCAGGGGAGCCGAGGACACCCTGGCGCTCACGCTCGCCATGCTCACTGGCCACAAGATCGCGTATGAGCCGGCCGCATTTGTGCGGCACTATCATTACCGCGGCCTCCGGAGACTGATCAGGCAGATACACGGATATGAGGTCGGCCTGAGCGCTTATTACGCCGCTCTGCTGCGCCGCCGCCCCTGGGTGCTCATGGGGTTGGTGAGGCTTCTCCCTGACGCTATCGGCTTCCTGAGCGCCGGACGCTCGCCGGCGGTCTGCTCTTCGGCCAGCCTCGCGCCGGGGCTAGCTTCTGGGCGGGGCATCGGCTTGCTTGCCGGACCCGCCGCTTACTTGAGAGGCATTCTCAGAAATGTATCTGCCAACGCTCAGTACGCCTGGAACAGCAGCAAGTGGAGTCGGCGGCGGCGGCGGAATTAGAGCGCGTCATGTGCCGATACTCATGTACCACAGCATTGCCGGCACCGCCGCCTCGCGCTTTGCGCGCTTCGTGGTCCGACCAGCGGACTTCGCCGCTCAGATGGACCATCTTGCCGCCGAGGGGTATCAGCCCATCACCGCGCTCGATTTTGCCCGGAAGCGTGGCGTTGCCGACCTGATGGGCCGACCCGTCGTGCTTACTTTCGACGACGGCTTTAGTGACTTTGAATCAGTAGTGATGCCGATCCTTCTGGCGCACCGATTCCCGGCCACGCTCTACGTCCCCACCGCGTATGTGGGACGCACCGCATCCTGGCTCCGCGACTGTGACGAGGACCAGCGCCCCATCCTCTCGTGGTGCGCGCTGCGTGACGTTGCTTCGGCGGGAATCGAGGTCGGGTCGCATAGCCACACTCACCCTCAACTCGACCGCGTTCCGCCTCCGGTCGTCAGTGATGAGGTGCAGCGCTCTCGCGAGCTGCTCGAAGACAACCTGGGCCGTCCTGTCCAGGGCTTCGCTTACCCGTTCGGTTACTGGCAGCGGCAGGTTCGATCCAGCGTGGACGCCGCGGCATACTCCTACGCCTGCGCGGTGGGCGAATCAGCGGCCGCAGCTAGTGCTGACATCCTGGCGCTGCCACGACTGACCGTAACCGGCGGAATGGGCATCGACGAATTCACCCGGCTGCTTGCGGGCTCCTCGACTCGCATCGCCCGATCGTCTGCCGAAATGAAGCGGTGGGCCTGGCGGGCCATTCGCCGGCACATTGGTTCCGTGGGGGGCGATCCGTATGCGCCAGACGGCTTCTAACCGCTCGTCGTGCCCAGTCGCTCGTGGGCTCGTGTGCTGTGACTAGCGCAGGGACCATGAAGGCGCCCGCCGAACCGGTGTCGCCTGCGCGCACCGCACGAGAACCTGCTGCCCCGGCATGGCGACAGCACAGCGAGATCCTCAGCAACGCGGGTTCCCTGATCGCTGCCGCCGCCGTGTCGGCATTGCTGGGGTTCGCATTCTGGTCAGTCGCCGCGCACTTGTTCAGTCAGACCGCGGTCGGCTACGGTGCCGCCACCACCTCCGCCATGACGTTCCTGGGAACGATCGGGATGTTCGGCCTTGGGACCCTCCTGATTGCTGAACTCCCCAAGCGGGCCGCACGCGCCAATCTCGTCGCAGCCGCGATGCTCACCTCAGGCCTCGGATCGTTGCTCATAGGCGTCACCTTCGTGCTGGCGGCGCCGCACGTGAGCGCGAGCCTCCGAAATTCGTCTGGCTCGCTGATCGGCGCGGTTGTTCTGGTTGCAGGCGTGGTACTGACTGCCGCCACGTTCGTATTTGACCAGGCGTCGATCGCCTTACTGCGCGGCGGGCTGCAGCTGTCACGTAATGTCTTCCTGGCGGCAGCGAAAGTCCTTGTCCTGCCCGCGGCCGCATATGTTCTGCACGACCAATTCGGCAATGGCATTGCGCTGTCGTGGGTTGCGGGCACGGTTATATCGGTCATACCCCTGGCAATCTGGCTGCGACGGACCGGCACCACGGTCGTCCGCCTGCCCGACTGGGGCGGACTGGGTGGCATGCGCAGGACAGTTATCGCTTATAACTGGCTTGGCCTGGCTCTCACGACACCGACACTGCTGACCCCGATCCTGGTAACCGTGCTCGTCTCGCCGGCGGCCAACGGTGCGTTTTACGCCGCCTGGATGATGGCCAGCATGTTCTTCCTCATCCCGACCGATCTGTCTACGGTCCTCTTTGCCGTGGCATCAGGCAGCACGCAGGCGCTGGCCAGGAAGCTCCGCTTCACGCTCGCGGTATCGCTCTTGGCAGGCCTGCCTGGCATAGCCGCTCTAGTCTTCTGGGGGCATCTGGCGCTCGGCATTTTTGGTCCTGGCTACGTCCGCGAGGCGGCGCTGCCGCTTTCGTTGCTCGCCATCGCGTACGTCCCGACGGTGCCGCGCACCCATTACATCGCCGTATCCCGCGCGACCGGCAAGATGTCGCAGGCTGCCGCCGTCATGACAGTGGCAGCGATCATGGAGGTAGCGGCGGTGGTCCTGGGCGCGAAGTGGAACGGCCTGGTTGGCCTATCGGTCGCGCTCCTTGGCGTGAAGTGCGCGACCGGTGCCGTCGTCACCCCGGCTGTAGTTCGAGCAGCCCTGCCCCATGGGCGTCACCGCTGCCGAGCGGAAAGTGGCAGAACCACGGCAGGCCTGGTCCCGAGGTAAGCGGCGGCTGCGGCGCGGAATGCGGCGACGGCGTTGGGATCGCCCTCCAGCCGCCAGTCCTGGTGGTAGGGACCATCATCTTGCGCTTGGTCGTACCAGACGAACCCGAGCAGGCCGGCACTTCTGACGCCCGCGAACAGGCCGGGAATCTTCGACGCCTGGCCGGCGACCTGGCCGACGGCCGTTTCGCCGATCAGGATGGGCTTAGTGGTGAGCCGGCGGAGTGCGGCTATCGAAGGTCCGAACACTCCGCTGAAGTCGTCATCCGGCGAATAGTAGTACGCGTCGAATGCCACCCAGGTCACGTAACTGGCGCCCGGCCAGTAGTCGCCGATCGGTCCCTCGTAAGAGGCGACCGAGTTGATCGT
Organism: Streptosporangiaceae bacterium; assembly: GCA_030040195.1. GTDB lineage: Bacteria > Actinomycetota > Actinomycetes > Streptosporangiales > Streptosporangiaceae > JAJYUU01. The sequence goes on from JASHUE010000772.1 coordinate 9,482, forward strand.
CCACAGCCACGTGACGTTGTCAGCACCGTTCCGGCGGAACACGTCGACGACGTGCCGCCAGGCCCGGACGAATACCGCGGGCTTGGTCTGCGTCCATCCCCATGGATACCAGGTGCCGTTCATCTCGTGCCCAAAACTAATGATCACAGGGTGCCCGAAGGCCTTGACCGACTCGGCGTAGGACTCAAGGAAAGCGTCCTGCTGGCCAGCCGCGATAGAGCTGCAGGAGGCGCTCGTGGGGTCAAGGTCAATGAGCAGGGTTGCGCCATGCTGCCGCGCGGTCTCGGCGAAGGAAATGCTGAAAGGCTCACCCCAGCTGCTGTAGGACATGACGATGTTGGGCTGCCGGCCGACTGCCTGAGCGAACTCTTCGACCTGCGCGTACTGGCTGGGCGAGGTGCTGCTGCCTTCATAGACACCGAGGTAGCGGAAGCCCTTACTCGGCAGGCTCGCATGTACAAACCTCGGCACCGCGAGGGTCGCCGTGCCGTCGGCAGTGTGGTCGGATGCGGCCGCGCTCGCTGCGACGACCCGGTAGTGGTACTTGATGCTGGCCATGGCGATCGCCGCGGCCACGATCACGATGGAGACCGTAGCGGCGACTGTCAACCAGGTCTTCGACGGCCTGCTCATCTCTCGTTCACTCTCCGGTCCCACAAGGTCCACGCCACTGGCGCCACATAGAAGAGGCCGAACAAGAAGACGACGAGGAACCTGTCACTGCGGAACTGCCAGGTGCGTATCACCGCAGCGGCAACCCAGGCCATCCCGGTACCGC
>JASHUE010000773.1:0-3427 GCA_030040195.1 Streptosporangiaceae bacterium
GGCGGTGGCTTGCCAGGCAGGCAGCGCGAACACGGCGCTCACGCCGCCGCCGGTCGCGCCGCCGGTCGTGCCGTCGTTCCAGACCGTCTCGGAGCTGACCGCGCCCGTAGTCGGGTCGGCCTCCAAAGTCGTGCCGCCGCAGCCGAGTGCGTGCGGGCTCGACGCCGGAAAGTCGACGTGAGGCTGCCCGTCGCTGACGCCGTCGCTGCTGCCGTTGTCGCCGGCCGCGACGGTGACGGTGACGCCGAGCGCGACGCCGTCCGCGATCGCCTCATCCAGCGCTGTCATCGACTGCGCGGTCCACGAGCTTTCCGGAGCGCCCCAGCTGATGCTGACCGCGGTCGGCGTGGGCTGAGCTTGTACCGCGGTGGTCACCGCGTCGATGAATCCCTGATCGGTATTGGGGGCGAAGTAGACCAGTTGCGCAGCGCCGGGCGCGACCGAGCCAGCCATTTCGATGTCGAGCAGGACCTCGGCATCTGCTCCCTGCGGATCCTGGTCCGGCACGTTGCTGGCACCGTCAACGCCGACCGCGGTGACTGACGGCGTGGCCAGGCCGAGCTCGGAGAAGTAGGTGCTGAGGTCGGACTGGGAGAAACCGCCGCCGAGTTCGATGATGCCGATCGTCTGCCCGGTGCCGTCGGTGCCCGCCGGGAACTGGTAGATGCCGGCCACCTGAGGCGGGGTGTAGGAGGTCTGCACGGCCGCCGCCTCGGCGAGCTCGAAATGCGGTACCGCCTGGGGCCGGGTGTCAAGGCCGAGGATGGCGACCACGATGCCGTCCAGGTCGGCCGGGATCTGGAGGCTGCCCCTGCGGTAGCGGTGGGTGACCGGCGATCCGTCCGGACCGGGGCTGACGGCCATGCTCAGTTCGGTGCCGAACGTCCGCGCCAGGACGCCGGCCGGGCCGGCCAGCGTCATCCGGCGCGACCCAGGATCCTGGCCGGTGACCTCGATGGCCGGATCCAGGCCGGTCAGCACCTCGGCCACCAGGTCCTGATCGGAACCGGCCGAGCCGTATGTCTGGCGCAGCTCGTCGCGGGACAGCCGGACGGGGACGCCTGCGGCGGTCGTGGGCAGCCGGGCCGCCCGGCGCGTTACGAGGGTCAGCTCGATGCGCTCGGCCGGATTGACGGGACCAGTTAACTGCGCGCGATCCAGCGGCCCGCGATCGCTTCCGGCCAGCTGGACGCGCCCCGGTTCGGTCATGCCCGACCTCCTCTGCTGCCCAGCGTCGCGCCGGTCGCGCCGTCCTGCCGCTCGGCTTGCGGCTACGTTAGCGGCCGGCTCGCAGTTGCGCGCCGCACTGGGGGCAGTTCGTCAGAGGCTCGGACTCGGCCATGGCCCCGCATTCGGTGCAAACCAACCGCAGCCAGCACACCGAGTCGCCCGGTAGCTCCGTCGTCTCCGTGATCGGCGCTGGCCTGCGCGCCTCGGGCCGCTGAGTGCCTTCTGGGGCCTGCTGGGTGCCCTGGTCCTGGTTAGATCCCGGCATGACGGCCAACCTCCGCCCTAGCCGCGCGTAGGAGCGGCAAAGTCCTCCGGGTGCAACGTCCGGCGCCGGAAAGCCCAGGCCCGCACGCCCAGCCGGCCGATCTCGCGGTCAAGCGGTGACGGCGGCACGGCGAGAACCGGGCAGACGGCGTGGGCGAGGCAGTACCGGCTGACGCTGGCGTGCAGGATGCGGCCGAGGCTGGATCGACGGCCCGCCCCGATGACCAGCAGGTCGTCTTCGCGGCAGGCGATCCTGACCAGGGTCTGACCGGGCTCGCCGCGGATGATCTGCGGCTCGGTGAGGACGTCGGCGGGTAAGCCACCGAACGCCGCCTGCAGCGCATCGCGCAGTCGCATCCTGGCCGCATCGGCCCAGGCCTGCCGAAGGGCAGGCGATGGGTGGCTCCGGTCGGCCAGGTCACCGCCGGGCGGCAACCAGGCTAGGACGGGTATCAGCGGGGCATCATGCCCACGAGCAATGTCGGCCGCATACCGCACGGCCGGGAGGCATTGCGAGGACCCGCTCACGCCGACGATGACCCGGGACTTCACGGCCACGACAGCGCTCCCTTCACTTGCCAGGGCGTTGCTACATACAAGTAAACCCCCGGCCGGCCGCGCCCGCGCCGCCCAGTTTGCAGCCCGGGCACTACGTGCGCGCCTGCGGCTCTTGCCGCCTGGCGATCGTCAGCGCGGCGCCCCAATGGCGCCGTAGCAGGCCGTCGGGGCGGGTCGCGAGCCGTCGGCGAATCTCGCCATACAGACGGTCCCGCTGCCACTGCGCCATCGCCATGTGACCGGAGAACGTATCGAGCAACTCGATGTAACCGGCGGCGTCGTAGATGACCTCCCAGTCGAAATGACGAACCTTGACGATGCTGAACAGCCCGCTGGCGGTCAGCTCGGCGACGTTGTCATCCAGCTCGCCCGGCCGCGGGAAGTTCCAGTCACCTGGCAAGCCTTCGCCGATCTCGTCATAGATCTCCTGTATCTCGAGAAAGAACGGATCGCCGTCGTCGGGGAGCACGTGCAGCGCACTCCAGATCGCCAGGTGTCCGGCGGGCCGCAGGAACTGCCAGGTGAGCCTGCAGCGCTGCTCGGGATCGATCCAGTGCCAGGATGTCGCCGCGTACACCAGGTCGAACCGCTGGCCGGCTGGCGGCTGCCACGACTCGAACTTGCCGGTCACGACGCGCACGTCGGCATAACCCGCCAGGTTGCGCCGGGCCGCCGCCGCGAGCTCCCCGCCCAGCTCCACACACGTGATCCCGTAGCCGCGGCGAGCGAGCGCTTGGGTGGCCCTTCCCGTTGCGCAGCCGATCTCGAGCAGGTCGCTACCCGGCCGCAGGCCTGCGGCCTCGATCATCTCGGTGAATAGCTCGTCCGGATAGTGGGGCCGGGCCCGGTGGTAGCTCTCGGCAACGGAGTCGAACGTTTCGCTGAGTTGCTCTCGCCGTGCGGGATCGTCAGGTGTCACTTACCGATTATGCCGGCTTCGCGCACGCTAGCCCTCCGCCGATACACTCACCGGTGATGAGCATCGCGCTGCGCCGCCGAGCCGGCACTGACGCCCGGCCTGGCTGGTGGCGCCGCAGGCGCTGGCACATCGTCTCGGCGATCGCTATCCTCGTGGCCGGCTTCTGCGTTGCCACTGGGCTGCTGCTGGTGTGGCCTCAGCAGGGCATGCCGGCCAGGGTCGACGCGATCGTGATGCTGAATGGTCCGGGTGACCGCCTCGATACCGCGCTGACGCTCGGGTGGGAACGCAAGGCGCCGATGCTGGTTATCTCCCGCGGCTCCTCGTACTACGGCCAGGGCAGCATGTGCGCACCGCCACTGCCGGGCGTCAAGGTGATCTGCTTCGACCCGAATCCGTCGACAACGCAAGGCGAGGCCGAGTTCATCGGCCGGCTGGCCAGCCGCTATCACTGGC
>JASHUE010000774.1:0-2720 GCA_030040195.1 Streptosporangiaceae bacterium
GGCAGGGCTTGCTAGGCGGCATCCGCGGCCAGGTCAGGCGGTTCCTGGAGCGGCCAGGCTCGGTCAGCCTGGCCACCTACACCGATCTGCTTCCCGCCATCGCCGCCCGCGAGGAGGCCCTGCGGGGTATTGCCGACCGCGAGCTCCGCGTGCTGGCCAGCGCCGCGCCCGACGATGTGGCGTTCTGCGCAGTCGCGCGCGAGGCGGCCCGCCGTGGCCTGGGCGAGCGTCCCCATGACGTGCAGATAATCGGCACGCTCGCGATGCTCTCCGGGAACGTGGCCGAAATGGCGACGGGCGAGGGCAAGACCCTCGCCGCCGCGATGGCGGCGGCGGGCTATGCCCTGCGCGGCCGGTCCGCTCATGTCATGTCGGTCAACGACTATCTGGCGCAGCGCGACGCGGAGTGGATGAGTCCCATCTTCGAGCTCCTTGGCGTCACCGTCGGCTGGCTCGGCCAGCTGACCGCCAGGCCGGGCCGCCGGGCTGCTCATGCGGCCCGGGTCACGTACGCCTCGGTGAGCGAAGTGGGATTTGACGTGCTCCGCGATCGGCTCAGAACGGACCCGGATGATCAGGTTGTGCCGGTGCTCGACGTGGCCGTGATCGACGAAGCCGATTCCGTGCTCATCGACGAGGCGCGGGTGCCCCTCGTCCTGGCCGGGTCGGCGCAGGACGCGGGCGCCGATCGCGAGATGGCGCGGATCGCGCGGGCGATGGTGGCAGGCCGCCACTATGAGATCGACGACGATCGCCGGAACGTGATTCTCACCGATTCGGGAGCACGGGTCGCCGAGCGGGCGCTGGGTGGCATCGACCTGTACGCCGGCGATGCGCTGGACATTCTGACCAGGCTGAATGTCGCGCTGCATGCCCACGCTCTGCTTCGCCGCGACGTCGACTACATCGTCAGGGACGGCAGGGTGCACCTCATTAACACCTCCCGCGGCCGCGTTGCCGTCTTGCAGCGCTGGCCGGACGGCCTTCAGGCTGCGGTCGAGGCCAAGGAGAATCTCGAGGCCAGCGCCTCGGGCGAGATCCTGGACAGCATCACGATCGAGTCGCTGGTGCGCCAGTTCCGCGACGTCTGCGGGGCGACGGCGACTGCCGTGGCCGTCGGCGAGGAGCTACGGGAGTTCTACAAGCTTGAGGTCGCGGTAATTCCGCCGGACCGGCCCTGCGTCCGCACGGACGAGCCGGCTCGCCTGTATGCAACCAGGCACGCGAAGGAGGCTGCGGTGGTCGCGGAAGTCGCCGCCGCGCACCGGACCGGCAGGCCGGTTCTCATCGGGACCCTCGACATTGCCGAGTCCGAGCGGCTGGCGGAGCGGCTCGAGGCCGCTGGCTTGCCCAGCATCGTGCTGAATGCCAAGAACGATGCGGCTGAGGCAGCCATCGTCGCCGAGGCCGGCACCATGGGCACCATCACTGTCTCGACGCAGATGGCGGGCCGCGGCACCGATATCCGGCTAGGCGGCCGGGCCGGGAACAGCCACGATGTCGCCGTCCTCGGCGGCCTGCATGTGGTCGGCACCGGCCAGAACTGGAGCAGCAGGCTTGACGGGCAGCTCCGTGGCCGATCTGGGCGCCAGGGCGATCCTGGCAGCTCGGTCTTCTTCGCCAGCATGGAGGACGAGCTGGTCGTCAGCTACGCCCCGGACGCGCCGCCGCCGCGCGACCCGGAACCGGACGGACGGGTTCACGACGCCCGCGCGCATCAGGCCGCCGGCCACGCCCAGCGTGCCGCCGAGGGAGCGAACCTCGAGGTGCACAGGAACACCTACCGGTACAACAAGATGATCGAGGACCAGCGCCGGATCGTCCTTGACCACCGGGACCGGATCCTGCGGACCGGCGCGGCGCTCTCGGCCCTGGCCAAGGCGTGCCCGGACCGGTATCGGCAGCTCTCTGCCTCGGTCGGACCGGATGCACTGGCTGAGGCCGCGCGGCAGATTGTGCTCTTCCACCTGGACCGAGGCTGGGCGGATCACCTCGCGGCGCTGGCCGAGGTCCGCGAGGGCATTCACCTGCGCGCACTCGGCCACAGAGATCCGCTGAGCGAGTTCCACCAGGAGTCGATCAAGCTCTTCGACCAGTTCTTCGACCGGGTGAGCCGGGACAGCGCCGAGACGTTCAGTTCCGTCACGATCAGCGACCGGGGAGCCGACCTTGCGGCGGCCGGGCTGAAAAGACCCACGGCAACCTGGACCTATGTCGTCCAGGACAACCCGTTCGGCAGTGACCTAGACCGGGCTGTCCGCAACCTGCAGAGGATTCTCCGTCGCCGCTAAGCCGCCTCATCCGGCCGAGCGCGACGGCTCGAGTAGCACCTTGACGGCGCCGGTCCGCCGCGAGTTCTTGACCGTCAGTACCGCCTCATCCCAGCGCTCGAGCGGGAAGCGGTGAGTGATGACCGGGGTCAGGTCAAGGCCCTCCTTGACGAAGTCGAAGTAGTGCTCCATGGCATGCTTGGCGACGCCGCCGACATCCTCGATGCCGAAGCCGTTCGATCCGATTACCTGTAGCTCCTTGAAGTACAGCGGAGTCCACTCGAAGCGCTTCGGGGGCTCCACGCCGGAGACGACAAGCGTGCCGCCGGTCGCAAGGAGCCGAAGCGAGGTCTCGACGGTCTGGGTCGAGCCGATCGTGTCGTAGACGACGGCCGGGCCGTCCTGTAGCCAGTCGTGCTTGCTCCAGGGCTCCAGCGGCGTCGCGCCGAC
>JASHUE010000775.1:0-3595 GCA_030040195.1 Streptosporangiaceae bacterium
GGGCCGCCTCGGTCACCAGGCCGAGATGGCCACCGTGGAACACGTGCAGCCGGGACCGCGGGATGAGCCGGTGCATCAGCTGGGCGTTCGCGAGCGGGATGATCGGGTCGTCGTCGCCGGACACGATCAGCGTCGGCTGGCGCAGCAACGGCAGGAACGGCACGCTCGTCCAGCCTGCCCCGGCCGCGAGCTGGTACAAGTACCCGCGAGGTGACCCGACCCGGTTGTGCGCGTTCATGGCCGCCGCAATTGCGGCCGGATCGGTCCTGGCGCTCCCGCCGTATAGCTCGCCGGCTACCCGCTCAAGGTAGCCGCGGTCCAGGTACCGCCTGGGCGTCACCATCCGGGCGAGCACGGCCGGCCTGGCCGGCACCATGAGCGCGCCGGTTCCCGTGCTGACCAGTACCAGACGCCGGCACCGGGCTCGCTGGGTCAGCGCGAAGTGCTGCGCCACCCCGCCGCCCCAGGAGATGCCGAGCACGTCGGCCTGCTCATAGTCGAGCGCGGTGAGCATCGACGCGACCAGCCGGCAGAGGCCGGTGAACCGGTACGGCCGGGCTGGCATCGGCGAGCCGCCCACGCCGGGCACGTCGAAGCTGACGACATCGATGCGCGAGTCAAGTGCGTCCACGAACGGCGTGAGCAGTTCAAGACTGGCCCCGATGCCGTTTATCAGCAGCAACGGAACGGGCCTGCCCGAAGGGACGGCAGTCCGCCGGAGCCGCCTCGTTCCGGTCCTCAAGGGTTGTCCAGACCGAACCGCAATACGTATCGGCTGGCCGTCAACTGCGACCGTGCGCAGGCTATCTGTCGTGAACATAGGTTCCGGGCGCGGACGCTAGCACCTCGTAGCCCTTGCGGCCGAGCCTGGCCCGAGCCTTGCGCAGGCCGCCGCTGCGCTCGGCGAGCCAGGCGGAATAGTGCGGCCACCAGCTGCCGCTTTCCGTTGTCGCCTCGGCCAGGAACTCGCGCGGGTCGGCCGGGTTGTCGCTCGCCGTCTGGAAGGTCGCCTTGGGGTTGCCCGGCGGATTGATCATCGACGCGATGTGCCCGCTGGTCGACAGGATGAACGAGACCTGGCCGCCGAGCAGTTGCGTCGTGCGATAACACGACTGCCACGGGCAGAGGTGGTCGGCGATGCCGGCGATCACGTAAGTGTCCGACTCGACCTTGGAAAGATTGACCGGTGAACCGAGCATCGTGGCGGCGTCCGGCACGGTCAGCGCGTTCGCGAGGGCGAGCTTGATGAAGTCGGCGTGCAGCGCGGCCGGGAGCCTCGTGGTGTCGGCGTTCCAGTAGAGGATGTCGAACGGCGGTGGCTTCTTCCCCTCGAGGTAGTTATTGACCCAGTAATTCCAGATCAGGTCGTCGGGCCGCAGCCAGGCGAACACCTCGGCGAGCGCGCGCCCGTCCAGGTAGCCGCGGGCCTTCGAGGCAGCCATGGCTGCGGTCGCCGTCCGGTCGTCGATCATGGCCCCCGCGGTGCCCGCCCTGGCTTGGTCGAGCACGGTCACGCCGAGCGTCAGGCTGGCGACCTCGCCCAGCCGGCCGACCGCGCTTAGATGCGCGGCGACCATCGCGGTCGCAATGCCGCCCGAGCACAGCCCGCAGATGCTGGCCCTGGGTGCGCCGGTCACTGCCCTGGTCGCGTCGAGCGCGTCGATGATCGCCTGGCCGTAGGCGTCCAGGTCCCAGTTGGCGTGCCGGGCGTCCGGGTTTCGCCAGCTCATCGTGAACACCTGGTGGCCCTGGCCAACCAGGTACTCCACCATGCTGCGGCCGGGCGCCAGGTCGACGAGGTAGAACTTGTTGATCATGGGCGGGACGATCAGCAGCGGATACCGGTAAACCTGCTCGGTGGTCGGCTGGTACTGGATCAGCTCGAACATCTCCGTGCGGTGCACCACCGCTCCCGGCGAGACGCCGAGATCGGTACCGACCTCGAAGGCGTCTGGCTCGACCATGGCGGGAACGCGCGGTTGCGTGGCGAGATCGCGGACCAGGGCGCGCAGCCCCCTCATCGCGCTGGCGCCGCCGGAGTCGATGAGGGCCTTGGCCCCCTGCGGGCTGATTAGCGGGTTGTTGCTCGGCGCCATAGCGGCGATCACGTTTGTGAGCAGGAAGCTCAGCCGCTCGGTGTCGCGCCAGTCCAGGTCCGCGCTGGCGCCCGCCAGCAGGTCCTCGGCGGCCCGGCTGCCGGCCAGGTAGGCCTGCACGATCCGCTTGAGTACCGGGTTCTGGTTCCAGGCCTGGTCGGAGAACCGCCTGTCCTTGCGGTGCGGGGCCAGGTCCGATCGGCCGATGGCGATCTGGCCGAGTTCGGTCGCCAGCAGCACGGCCTGCTGGCCGATGAGCTGCGGTTTGCCGGCCAGGCTCGCGGCCAGCCGGAACCCGGCTCCGTCGGGCCTGAGCCTGCGCACCACGCCGAGCGCCCCGTCGGCGAGCAGCAAGTCAAGTGCCCCGGCGAAATCGCCTGCGGCGGCGAAGTCGGCTCGGTCGGTCTGTTGTGTCACGACGCCTCCCCGGTAGGAGCCAGCGTTCCCAGTATCGGCTGGGGTCGGCGCGTTCACCAGGCGTTCGGCGGGGGATCGTGCTTCTTAGTCAAGACATCTTGCTCAAGAAGCCTTTAGCAAGGTATGTTGAACATTGTGACCGAGGATCTGGAAGCGGGGCTGAACGCGAAGGCGCTGCGCGCGCTCGCGCACCCCCTGCGCTGGCATCTGATCGACCTTCTGGGCAGCGAGGACAGCGCCACGGCCACTCGCTGCGCGCAGGTACTCGGCGAGAGCGTGGCCAGTTGCTCCTATCACCTGGGGATCTTGGCCAAGTACGGCTTCATCGAGCTGGTCCCCGATCAGCCCGGCAGGGAGAAGCCGTGGCGGCTGACCAGAACCCGCCAGAGCCTGTCAGCGGCGGGCCTGGACGACGAGGGTGCCCTGGCGGCCGAGGCCGCGACCGAGGCGTTCCTGGACCACGAACTGGTCAGGATGAAGCAGCGGCTGCGGCGCCGCGGCCTTGAGCCAGAGGAGTGGCGCACGGCATCGACATTCTCCGGCGTGACCACCTGGATGACCGCGGCCGAACTGCGCGCGGCAAGCCAGCAGCTCGAGCGAGTGCTCGAGCGGCACGCCGACCGCGAGGAGAAACCTGCACTCCGGCCCCCGGACGCGCGCGAAGTCCGCCTCTTCGTGGCGACGTCGGTGGCGCCGCCGCTACCGCCCCCCGAGTAACGCCCAAGTCGGTGGCATCACCGCCCCCGAGTAACGCCCAGGTCGGTGGCATCACCGCCCCCCGAGTAACGCCCAAGTCCGCGGCATCACCGCCGCCCCGAGTAACGCCCCGCTGGAGGAGAAATGCCGGATTCAGTCGGTTACCTGCGCACGCTTGCCGAGGCCGAGGCCAAGACCGGCACGGCGCAGTGGCCCGCCGCCGCGGCCCTGTGGGCGCAGGTCGTCGAGTTCAACCCGGTCGTCGGCCACTACTGGGTCCGGCTGGCAGAGGCCCGCTACGAGCTTGACGACTTCACCGGTGCCCTCGCCGCGTACGGGCAGGCGGAGCAGGCCGGGGTATGGAGTCGGGCCGCGCTGAATGTGGA
>JASHUE010000082.1:0-8750 GCA_030040195.1 Streptosporangiaceae bacterium
ATCCTGCTCCGGACGCGAGCACGTTACCTCCTGACCTGGCTGATCATGATCGCCATCGGTTCCGCGCTCGTCGTCATACCGGGCCAGTCGCGTGCCGTCCTGGCGACGGAGATCCTGATCCTGTCCGTGGGCTGTACCGCGTATACGAGCTGGTCCCTGCTGAGGACGACACGGTTGGAGTTGCCTCAGTTCTCCGCCGATCTGGTCGCCCGGTGGTTCGGCATGGCCGTAACTTGGCTGCTCAGCATCGGGGCGGGGATCAGCCTGCTCATCGGGCAGGGAGGCGGGCTGTATTTCCTGGCGTTCGCCGTGCTGCTCGGTATCGCCCTCGAGGTTGCAGCTGCCTGGAGCCTGGTCGTGTCGGCCGGCAACGGCGAGATACCGGGTGGAGGGAAGCCGGCCGGGCCACCGCCGGCCGAAGGCGACTCACCCCGCGCCGCGCCAGGACAATGACCGGGTTGGTGCGCTGATCTGGCCGCGAGGGCAGCGACTCCGGGGTTTAGCCCGCTCAGGTCAGCCGACCGGGTGAGAGGTCCAGCGGGCTGGATCGGTTCCGAGGAATTGCAGGCGACTGAACAGAGTGGCTGCGCTGAGCTTCGGATGGGCGCCAGTCTGCTCAACAAACGCGACCAGCCCGTCCGCGTCCGGCGCGCAGACCTCCTGGGTCGGCGGGTGGCCGGGCCATGGGACGGTCGCCGCAAGGACCTGGTAACCGTTGATGACCTCGGGCCGCGGGTGGCCGGCGAGGAACCCGGCGGAGGCGGTGCAGTAGATGTTTGCCGCCTGCTCCTCGGAAACCGGGAGGACAGTCAGGACGGGCGTGTTGTCGGGTGGGCCGCCGTTCGGCGACATCGCCTTGGGGCCAGCGGTGACCTGGACGTAATTTGCCAACAGGTGGCCGTGCTGAACAGTGAACGACGTCGTAGCCACCTGCCAGTCCTTTGGCACGCGGGTCAGCACGGCAGGGAACAAGAGTGAAGCGACCGGGGCGCCCACGCTGGTACTCCTCGCCACTCTCACTAGCTCAGCCTGCGTGATGCACCGCGGACGATCCTTCGCGTGCGGCTGGATTACAACCGCGCCTGGAGGCAAGGGGCTGGACCGATGGCCCGAGCATGAAGAGAGGGTCTGCAGCACAGCCCAGCCGCGACCGGAATAGGTCCAGATGAGGAACTGTCCGGCGCTGGTGCTGGCCCAGTAGGCCGGATGACCGTCGATGTCGGGCGCGCGGCCGGTGACGCGCGGCGGATACCCGCCAGTGGGCGAGTTGTCGCTGCAATTGAGATCGGTCGCGCCTGAGCTGGCCGGCACCTCCTGCAGTCCGCACAGGCCGGGCTGATGTACGTACAAGCTCGAGATCAGCGCCCCGTTGCTGTCTACCCAGTCCATGGTGCGGCTGGTCTCGCCGCCCGAGACGGACGTTCCGGCGGGCAGCCAACCGAACGATGCGTAGACCCGCATCGGGTCGAACCCCGGGCCCAGCGCGGTCAGAGTCGGGCCGACCGGCCCGGTCCTGTTGATACTGGTCGCGCGTCCGCTGGCGAAGAGCGTCGCCCCGGCGACGATCGCCACGACCGCGCCCGCCGCCAGCACCGGCGTCGCGAGGACGAGCGTCCGGTGCCAGTAGCGCCGGGTCCGGGCGTTGCGGCGCGCGGCGGGGAGACTGATCCGGGCAGGTGGCTGCTCGGCAGCGGCTTCAAGGTTAAGCAGGGTGGTCAGGTTCGCCTCAAGCATGGCCGGGCGCCTCCTTCGCCGAACGGCTGTCTCGTGCCGCCGACATGGTCTCGGAAGGGAGAGGTGAGTCGGGTCCGAGGATCCGGCGCAGAGCTGCCAGCGCCTTGGCAGTCTGGCTCTTGACCGTGCCCGGAGCGCATCCCAGGAGCTCGGCGGACTGATTTACATCCAGGTCGCAGTAGTAACGGAGCACCAGGACGGCCCGCTGCCGCGGAGTCAGGGAGGCGAGCGCGGCCTGCAAATCCAGGAGGCTGTCCAAGTCCGGCGCGGTGGCGGGCAGCTCGGGCGGGTGATCGGTGATGCTTACCCGACGAGACCAGGCCGCCCGTCGCGCTCGGACAAACTCCCGCACGAGGATCGCCCGGACGTAGGCGTCGGTGCTGTCAGCGGCCGACGCCCGCGCCCAGTGCAGGCATAGCTTGGCCAGCGTGGCCTGAACAAGATCGTCAGCACTGTGCCAGTCCCGTGAGAGCAGGAGGGCCAGCCGCCGAAGCGACGGAATGCTGGCCGCCGCGTAGGCGGCAAACTCGCCGTCAGGTGGCGCGGTCATGCCCCGGGCCGCCTGCCTGAAGTCATCACGCCCCTAAGAAGCATGCGGCCGCGTCATTGGTTGCCGGCCCTGGCCTACACCCCTTCCAGCGACTCGTGCCGGCCCGATGAGCCGGGGATAGCATCTCGTCCTTGTCGGTCAGGAGCAGGTCGGTGAGCGGGACGATCCCTTCCTCGGCGACGGCTGACGGGAGTTCTGACAGGAGATACTGTGCAGGCAGGGCGCGTGGCGGGGGCTGGAGGTGGTGCAGTCGTCATGGTCCGGGTGATCATGCTGTCGCCGCCGGGCGCCGGGAAGGGCACGCATAGCAGGTGGCTGACGCAGCATACTGGGGCCGCTCACATCTCCGCGGGTGACCTTCTGCGGGCCGAGGTCGAGCGCGGGTCCGACCTGGGGCGGCAGGTCGCCGAGTACACCTCGCGCGGCGATCTTGTCCCGGACGAGCTGATCTTCAGCATCCTGGCGCCGGTCGTGGTTGCTGCCGCCCGCGATACTGGCGGCTACGTGCTCGACGGGTTCCCGCGAACGATGCCGCAGGCGTTGCGCGCGGCCCAATTCGGGGCCGACGTCGGTCTGACCAGCAACGCCGTGATCTATCTCACAGCGCCGGAGGAAGAACTCGTCGGCCGTCTGCTCGACCGGGCAGGACGGGACGGCCGGCCCGATGACCAGCTCGGCGTGATCCGGCATCGGCTCGCGGTCTTCGCCAAGGAGACCGCGCCGCTAGTCGACTACTACCGTGACCGGGGCATCCTGCTGGAGCTGAGCACTGACCGGCCCGAGGCAGAGGTACAAGCGGACCTGCTGGACTGGCTCGAAACCCGCGGGCTGATGCCCCCCGCACCCGGCGAATCCCGAACGAACCATCGAGAACTAACCAGGTCGACGCGGCCGACAACCACTGACCTGCCTCACGACGACCAGCCTGTTAACCAGGCCTAGGCAGCATTCGATAGCTTCCCGCGGCAGCGCAGGGCTCCTACGATGACCTGATGTGCACTGATGAGTCCGTCCCTGGGCGCACTCCTGCCATGCTGACCGACGAGCAGGTCGCGGCCGGCGTGCGGCAGCTCGTCCCGCTCGAGCCGGTCGACTCGCTGGTCGTGACGACGCTCATCGACAACGTCACCGACTTGTTCATGCCCGACCAGGGCCCGGCCCGGCGGGACAAGCCGAGCCGGGTACCGTCCCGGCCCGCGCCGATGATGACCGAAGGCAGCGGGCCCGACGTCCTCGTGGCCGAGCACGGCTTTTCCGCGCTGGTCACCATTAGCAAGGCGGGCCGTGAGCACACCTTCTTGTTCGACGCCGGCACCAGCCCGGACGGAGTCGTCGAGAACATGCGCCGGCTGCAGCTCGATCCGGCATCGCTCGAAGCCATCGTGTGCAGCCACGGGCACTTCGACCACACCACCGGGATCGACGGGCTCGTCCGGGTGCTCGGCCGGACGAACATGCCGGTGCTCCTCCACCCCCATTTCTGGCGGCGGCGCCGGATCGTGTTGCCGGGCCGCGACCCGCTGGAGCTGCCGACCACCAGCCGCAGCGCGCTCGAAGGCGCCGGCTTTGAGATCATCGAGGACCGCCAGCCCCATTTCCTGTTTGGCGGCAGCGTCCTGATTACCGGCGAGGTGCCGCGTGCCACTGGTTACGAGCCCGGCTTTCCGCCACAGCAGGCCTGGCTGGATGGCGGCTGGCAGCCTGATCCGCTGGTGCTCGACGATCAGGCGCTGATCGTGAACGTAGCCGGGCACGGCCTGGTCGTGCTCACTGGCTGCGGGCATGCGGGCGTAGTCAACACTGCCCGCTACGCACGGCAGCTCACCGGCGGCCAGCCGTTGCATGCGCTGATCGGCGGCTTCCACCTCAACGGACCGCTGTTCGAGCCGCTGATCCCGCGGGTGCTGGACGACCTGGCCGAACTCCAGCCGGACTGGCTGGTGCCCGCGCATTGCACCGGCTGGCGAGCGCAGCACGCCATGTCGGCCAAGTTCGGCGAGTCGTTCGTGCCGAACGCCGTCGGCACCAGCTTTCACTTCTAGCGCCGCGCAGGCCCGCGCGAGCCACGCACTGACCGCCCGAGCACGGAGGCCGTGGGGGCATGCGGGCGATTGTGAGGCATCCGAGAGGGCTAAGCCGACACTCGCAGCCCGCCTGACCTCGGCATTTGAGGGCGCCCGACCAGGACTCGGACCTATTGCCAGCGGGTGAGGCCGCTCTTGCTCGCCTAATCAGGCGACATCACGTTAGTGTTCGTGACATTGCCCAGGCGGAGGTTCCGTTGTGAGTAACGTGCTTGGCTCGCCTCTTAGGGCCGGGAAACTCTCTCCTGCGGGCTCGCAAATCGTGCTGGCAGAGTGGCAAGCGGAGGCAGCTCCCCTGGGGCAACCGCCACAGTTTCAGGCGCCCCTGCATGTGCACCACGGCGATGATGAAGCGTGGTATGTCCTTGAGGGGCGGCTGAGGGTGCGTGTCGGGGACGATGAGCACGATGTTCCCGCCGGGGCTGCCGTGATCGGACCTAGCGGTCTGCCGCACACGTTCTGGAATTCCGACCCCGTTCCCGCTCGGTATCTCATCGTGATGTCCGCGCAGACCAGCGCCATGCTGGACCAACTGCACCTTGGCGGCAAGCTGAGCCCCGACGAGATGTGCGAGGTCTTCGCGCGGTACGGCTGTGAGCTGCTCGGCTGAATTGAGCCCGGCGTCACGACGCTGGAGCCTGACGCCGCTCGCCTCGCCCGACCATCCCGCATCGAGTGGATCCGCGGCCAACTCGAGGTGAGATGGGCCGCGGACCCGTCCGGTGCTGGCTGCTACGCCCCTCTCGGCGCGGAAGACGGCGCCCCCTTGGGCACGCATGCGGGCACCGTGTCGTTGTTCAGCACGAAGGGTGGCAAAGCCATGATGCCCGTATTGTCGTTCTTGAACGAAGCGGGCATGCCGGCCAGGAATGTCAGGAACAGTGCCGACCCCTCAGGCATCGCGTCCGGATGGATGATGAACGCTACTGGGAGGTCTTGGCCGCCTGCGAAGGACACGACACGCCGCTGCACCGCTCGCGGTGCGTTGTTGGTAGAGGTGAACATGCAGGCCGGACGCCGCATGTTCAAACCCGCCTTCTTCCGGGACGGCCACGCAGGAGTGCGGGCCTTCCGGGACGGCCACCCCGGAGGCGGGGCTGGCCGCGGGATAGTCTGCAGCACAGACGGGATCCGGCGGACGATCGCGTTGATGCCGTCTGCGCGGAGCGTTCGCTGCAACCCGGCCGGGTTCTCGTACTGACGCAGGTAGATGGTTACGACTCCGTCGGCATCCTGGCGTACCGTCCAGGCCGCGGTGACGACCGTCCGGGTATGCCCCGTCGCATGCTGCGCGGGTGCCGTCACCGGACCGCTGGTCAGGGCGAGGGCAGCCGCAGCGGTGGCCGCCGCCGCCGCGGTGAGTCCGCCGGCCAGCATCTTCAGCCCGCGCCGGTGACGCGCCCGCCGGGACCCTGTCCCCGCCACGAACCGCTCGCGTGCCGCGCTACGCATTTCTTCCAGCCCTGCCGCCGATGGCGCCGGGCGTATTTCACGAAGCTTAGTGATCTCACTCATCGTCCTTCTCCTGGCTCATCGGATTGTCACCGCCGAGTTCGTGCCGCATCCGCACTCTGATCCGGTGCAGCCGGGCCTTGACCGCGCTGGTCGTGGTGCCCAGCGCCGCCGCTGCCTCCGCATAGCTCAGCTCGGCCCACGCGACCAGCAGCAGCAGTTCCCGGTCCTGGCGCGGCAGCGCTGCCACCACTGCGGCCAGCCGCGATCCCAGCCGCTGCGCCGTTACGCGTTCCACCACTCGGTCGCTGTGATCCTCGGCCGGCCCGTCGACCAGCGCTGACTGCAGCAAGCGCAGCCGCCTCGCCTCGACCCGCCGGTGCCTGCGGATCTGCCGCACCGCGATGCCGTACAGCCAGGGCCGGGCGTCCGACCAGGCGCCGTCGTACCTGCCCCGGCCCTGGAACGCGGCCAGGAACGTCTCCGCGGTCACGTCCTCGGCCAGCTCCAGACCGAGCCGGGCATACACGTACCGCAGGATCTCGGCGGAATGCCGGTCGAACACGGCCGTGAACAGATCAGGCTCTGCCAGCGACCGAGCGATCAGGTCCGCGTCGCTGGCCTGCGTGTCAATGGCCACCGTGCCCTCCTTCTGCCCATGATTGCCCGCTCGCCGGCTCCCGGTTGCGCGCGCGTGCCGCGACATTCCCAACAGAGGTGGGGCCGCGGCAGCGGGCGGCGATCTGGTCGCGAGTTTGGATGAGATCGTGCGTGAGGCGCCGCGGCGGATGCTGGCCACTGCGCTGGAGGATGAGGTCGCCGCGGTTCATGCGCGCGAGGCATGGCAGAAGTCGGCCCAGAGCGCTACACAGGCGGCGCGACCTGGTGTTTGCGCCACTAGCGCCCCGAGCAGCAGCGGACCTGCGGCCTCCTGCTCAGCAGGCAGGCCGCGGCCGCCGCCCAATGGCGGCAGATAAGGCCTGCCGTGGCGTCTGCTGGCGACCACGATCGCCTCGTTCTGCTCGACGTGGCCCGACTGCGACCGTTCGCACGCCGATTAGCACCCCAGATCTGACTTCCCGAGGGGTTGCTCGGACCCCACTTGATCGCGCCGAACTCGCGATCGCCTGCTCCACAGCGTCAGGTTCGGCGCGCTGACCTCGTGTGGACCAACACGAGTCCGGCCAGGTCCCCCAGCTCGAGTGGAGCAGAGTCACGGCGCGACGGCCATGCCGTTCTTCCAACAGGACGGCAAAGAGCGGCCTACGGCGAAAACACCCGTAGGCGCGATCAGCGTCGTGACGACGGCTCAGGCGGGGCGCGCTGATCACGAGGGCGATTCCAGCGGTAAAGCTCCCTACGATGACCAGCAGGAATTCCGCGATCGCTGTCATAGCCGCGGACCCGTATGGAGTCCGCGTCGAGATCCTCAAGATGCCGCCGCCGAGCACGGCCGACAGCGTCACCTCCACAATGCATGCCCGAGGAGCACCGGCGGCCGCCCGTGTGGTGGTCGTGTTCGACGGCGGGGATGACTGGCACTACTGCGTTCGGCTGCGCCATCTACGCGGCGTGTTGACGAGGGCCGGTCGGGCAGGCCCGTTACCGAGGCGGGTGCGAAGGACCGGCCAAGGCCCTGGGGCTGCGTGGTCCGGAGTCGTTGGCAATCCTGCCGTTTGCGGACATGTGGCGCGGCTTAACGAGTATGGTGACGTCGGCCCGCACCGTCCGGCTGACACCTCACCGGACAGCGACGGGCATTTGCAAACGGCATATGTCCGCGCCGGACCTTACCGGCAGTAAGCAGCGGTCGCGTCATGCACAGCTCAGGTCAGCCCCGGCGCCGCGGGCCCATGATCCCCCGGCGACCTGCGGTGGTAGTCGTCGCGGTCGTCGCTGTCCTGGTGGTAGCCAGCGCGGTCGTGGCCGTCCGGCATCTGTCCAGGGAAACGGCGGGCAGTACAGGCTCGGCGGCCGTAGCCAGTGCCCAGCGCAGCCCTCATCCAGGCACCGGCCATCGTGCTACCAGCCCTCGGCGCGGGCGCTCCGCATCTTCCGGGCGAGCGATTCGGCCCTCGCGCTCGCGAGCATCCGCGCATGCAGGCGGCAGCCCGACCCCGACGCCCACCGCCGCGCCAGCTGACGCTGCCGGGAGTAGCACCTGCGGGAAGCCTCGTTTCGTCACCTCGGCCCCCTTTGGTGGCTGGGCCGACGGCAAGTACTACATCTACAACAACATGTGGAACGTCAGCGGCTACAGCGTCACCCAGACCCTCTCGGCGTGCTCGTACAGTAATTGGTACGTAGTGGCGGACATGAACAATGACAGCGGCAATGGTGCCGTCAAGACCTACCCCAACGTGCAGGAGACGTTCAACGAGCCAAGGATCAGCTCGTTCAACGTGATCTCTAGCACCTTCTCTGAGACGAGCCCGCACGCCGGGATCTACGAGGACGCCTACGACATCTGGGTCAACGGGATCGCCAGTTCCGGATCGACCGAGGTCATGATCTGGACAGAGAACTTCCACCAGTCCCCCTCGGGCTCGGTCGAAGCCACCGTCTCACTCGGCGGCCGCGGCTACCGCGTATGGAGAACGTCGAGCGGCAGCTACATCGCGTTCGTCGCCGACACGAACTTCACCTCAGGGACCGTGAACCTGCTGCAGCTATTCGACTGGCTAATCTCCAAGGGCTGGATACCCGCCGACTCTACGTTGGGCCAGATCGACTACGGCGCCGAGATCGTGTCGACGAACAACATCCCCTCGACGTTCAGCTTCACCAACTTCTCGATCGACACCAGCTGACGCACTGGGAATCGACGGGCCGCCCAAGAGGCAGCGGAACCCGGCCGCGTATCGGCTGCTGGCCGCCCGGAGGCATTGTCGGCACCGCTCGAAAACGAGGCCATAGCGCGGCTTGAAAAC
>JASHUE010000776.1:0-3805 GCA_030040195.1 Streptosporangiaceae bacterium
CGACGTTCGCGCCGCCGCCCTGCAGTACGTCAGGAAGGTCAGCGGCTTCCGCACCCCGGCCGGCCACAACGCGCAGGCCTTCGAGCAGGCGGTCGCGACCATCGCGGCGGCCACTCAGGATCTCCTCGACCAGCTTGAGGTGCGCGGCCAGCGGGCAGCATCAGTGGGATCCTGAGCAGACGGGCGCGGCGGCGGGCCGTTGCGTGCCGCGCCCTCCTGCCGTCCGACAGCACCAGGGGAGAAGCGATGCCAAGCGACTGGAACACGGGGGTCATCGAGGAGTTTCGCGCGAACGGCGGCAAGGTAGGGGGGCAGTTCGACGGGGCCCCGCTGCTGCTGCTGCACACGACCGGCGCGAGGACTGGCCAGGAGCACGTGACTCCTGTGATGTACCGGCACGTGGGTGACGGCTACGCGGTCTTCGCGTCCAAGGCCGGCGCGCCGAATAATCCTGACTGGTATCACAACCTGGTGGCCAACCCCTCGGTGAGGGCCGAGATCGGGACGCAGGTGGTCCCGCTGACCGCGCGCGTGGCCAAGGGCGACGAGCGCGACCGGATCTGGACCGCGCACAAGACGGCCAACCCCGGTTTCGCCGAGTACGAGAAGAAGACGAGCAGGCAGATCCCGGTGGTCATCCTCGAGCCAGTCGGCTGACACGGGTTCCGGCCGGGCTGCGGTCAGCGCGCCGGCCTGGCTGCGGTCAGCGCGCCGGCAGGAGCGAGACCTCGGCCCGGTACAGGAGCCCGGCCGCGCCTGCGATCTCGACGGACAGGCTCAGCCGGCCGGTCGGCCCGGTCAGCTCGACCGTCACGGCGCTGGCGCCGTCCCCGGCCAGGCACGCGCCGACCTTGCACGGCCCCGCCCAGGCCGCCGCCAGCCGGAGTTGGCGCAGCACCTCGTCCTGGTCGAGCGTTGAGTACAGCCCGGCGGGCCACTGCGCAGCACCGGTGCTGTTGAGCACGCCCACCAGTGCCAGCAGTGCCTGGTCCAGGACTGAGCCCTCGGCCGGCGGGATCGCCAGGATCAGCTGCTGCACCAGCGGCTCGCGCAGCGGCGCGAGCCGGATCGTCACGGTCGCGGTCCCGCGCTCCCCGGTGAGCCACCAGCGGCAGTGCGCCGGCGAGTCGAACTCCGCGGGCCGGACCGGGTCGGGCGCGAACTTGCCGATCCGTTCTCGCAGGAGTGCCACGTCCGCGCGGCGCTGGGCCAGCGGGCGATCCTGGTCCACGTTGGCGGTGACCAGCCTGGCCGCGGTGTCGTCGTGCCAGTCCTGGAGCAGGTCGTTGACCGCGTCCCTGGCTGCCAGCGTCTCCGGCCACGGGCGGCCGGGGGCCGGCACCGGGCCGCTCTGCCGGTAGCCGCCCGACCGGCTGGCGCGAGCCGACTCTGCCTGCAGCAACCCGGCCAGCATCTCGCCCGCGAGCGCCCCGGCCTTGGCATACGTGCTGTTCGCCAGCACGATCGTGCCGAGCCCGCTAGCCGGGTGCCAGCGCATGTGACTGCCGTAGCCGGGGTAGCCGCCGCTGTGCTGGACGATCGCGCCGAACTCCCTGTCCTCCACGGCAAACAGCCCGAAGCCGTAGCTCCATGACACCGGCCCGGTGAACCGGACTGCGGGCGCATCGAGTCCGTCGAGGATGGCCACCTGGGGCAGCTGCATCTCCCGCCGGCTCGCACGGCTCAGCGGATGCCCGTCCCGGCCGCCACCGTCGAGCCCGGCCGGGAAGGCACCGGCGAACCCCGCGACCCACCGGGCCAGGTCGGCGACGCAGGTGAACACCCCGCCCATCGGGGCGAACGCCCCTGACGGGTCGGGCCGCACCTCCTGCCAGCCGCCTATGTCGCGCCGGTATCCGCGGGCCAGCCCGCCGGGGCTGAATTCCGCCGCCTCGAACCCGGTGCGATCCATCTGCAGCGGGCCGAGCAGCCTGTCCCTGATCGCCGACTCGTACCTGACACCCGCGACGGCGGTGATGACGCGGCCGAGGATCGCATAGCCGAGGTTGGAGTACTCGAAGCGGGTTCCAGGCGCCCACGCGGCGCGGACCTCGCCATCGCGCAGCAGCAGAGCGAACTCGTCAAGCGGGAGTCCTTGCTGCCGGTCGCCCCACGGGTCGTCGGTCGGGAAGCCCCCGGTCATGGTCAGCAGCTGCCTGATCGTGACCGGCGGGCAATCGGCGGCGGCCGATCGCACGCCCGCGAGTTCGGGGACGTACCGCTGAGCCGGGTCGTCCAGCGCGAGCGCGCCCTCGTCGCGCAGCAGGATGATCAGCGACGCGGTGAAGCTCTTGGTCATCGACGCGATCCTGAATACCGTGTCGGCGTCCGGCACCGGGCCGCGGGGAAAGGCCTCGCCGGCGCCGCCCGCGTGCACGAGCTCGCCGCCGGCCACGATGCCGTAGGCCAGCCCCGGCTGGCCGCCGCGAGCGGCGAACCTGAGTACGCTCCCGTCGGCGCCATCCCACTCGGAGCCCATGCGCAGACCTCACTTTCCGGTCATTACCGAAGATGCGACGTTCCGTGCTCGCGTTGGGGCGGTCACTCGGCGGGCGCGGCCAGTGCCGCCTCCTCCGCCACGTCCTCGTCCGACAGGTCAAGCAGCCGGCAGCCGACCCTGATCTCGAACCGGGCCTGGGCTGGTGAGGCGACGCCCGCCAGCCACCGGCGCGTGGCCGTGCCGAAGATCGCCAGCACCACCGGCAGCAACTGCCGCTGCTGCTCGCTGATCGGCCGGCCCGCGCCGGCCACGTGCTCGAGCATCTGCATGTGCAGGTGCTCGGTGCGCTCGATGATCTCGCTGTAGCTGCGGCTGGTCTCGCTGATGACCCGGACCAGGGCCGCGGTCAGCCGCGGCTCGCGTTGCTGGGCCCGGAACTCGCGCAGCAGGTGCCCGGTGACCCGCTCGCGGGCGGTCGCGCCGGGCGCCGTCCGGGCGGTCACCTTGGCCAGCGCGGCCGAGTACCGGCTGAGCAGGATCGCCAGCAGCACGTGATCCTTGGCCGGGAAGTAGCGGTAGAGCGTCGCGACCGACACGCCGGCCCGCTGGGACAGCTCCTTCATCTGGAGCGCGTCCTCGCCTCCGGCCTCGAGCATGGCGGTGGCCGCAACCAGGATCCGGTCGTGCCTGCCGTGTTGCGCGGCAGTCGACGGAATGGCAGGCCCTGCCTGTGGCACCGCTGGTCGCCCGCTTTCTGGAATCCGTTCTGCTTTTGCTCCGTCCCCGGAGTCGCCGGGCAGCCGCCTAGATGCCGAGCGACCCCGCGAGCCGGTCAAGCTGCTCGCCCGGCGCGCCGAAGAGCACCTTGTTGGACAGCCCGTTCTTGTAGTACAGGTGGGCGTCGTGTTCCCAGGTGAAGCCGATTCCGCCGTGTAGGTGGACCGTATCGACCGACGCCTCGGCATAGGCGCCTGAGAGCAGCACTCGCGCCACCGCGGCCGCGACCGGGAACCGGCCAGGGTCCTCGTCGCCAGCCCTGGCGGCGTCGCGGAGCGCGGCGTAACCGAGCTCCCAGGACTTCTGCATGTCCGCGAGCCGGTGCTTGACCGCCTGGAACGCACCGATCGGCTGCCCGAACGCGACCCGGATCTTCGCATACGCGCTCGTCATGTCGAGGCAGGTCCGCATCCCGCCGGCTGACTCGGCGCTCACCGCCAGGTTGGCCAGGTTCTGAGCGGCCGATACCGCGGCGGTACCGTCTCCGGCCAGCGCCCGCGCCGGGGTTCCGCCGAACTCGACCCTGGCCAGCGAGCGGCTGTGATCCAGCGCCGTGAGCCTGGTCCTGGTCAGCCCGGCCGCGTCGGC
>JASHUE010000777.1:0-6673 GCA_030040195.1 Streptosporangiaceae bacterium
TGGTTAGCTAGTGGCTTTCCGGGACGAAGTCGTAGTCGCCCATCCCTTGGAGTACAAGGAAGTTTGCAGCGTCGGGGCCGATGTTCGTGACCAGATGTCGGCGTCCCGCTCGCACAGGCCCCCAACTCTCTCCGACGCCCACCTCAACCTGTTCGTCTGGGTCTCGCAGAGAGATTCGTATGTGTCCATCCAGGACATAAAACGTGTCCTGGATGTTGGAGTGATGGTGCCACGGGACCCTTTGTGTGGGACTCAACCGGATTTCCGAGATTTGAAATCCTGGCCGTTCGGCGTGATATCCAACGTGCTCGTAGAGTTGAGGATCGTCCATGGGCTTCCTCCGGGCGCGATGGAGGCAGCATAACGTCCACGCGACCACCGAGGATTACCGGATCGCCGCATACATAGTGACAGCGGCATCCCAAAGGCCTCAGCGACAAACGCTTAGGCCCGCCGCGGCAATGCCATTACCGGCAGCGTGGCTACTCAGTCACCTAAGCGCGGCCGCACCGCCGGCGGCACGCCGGGTTCTGATGTACCGTGATGCCGGGCGCGAGCCCAGTCGCGAGGTGGTGCAGCATGGCCGAGTCTGCCCAGTCGGCTTCGGCGGGCCAGCACGGCAACCGCTTGCGCCAGCGGGGTATCGGCCGGCAACGTTCTATGGACGTGAGCATCCGTGCGCAGGATGCTGGCTAGGATCACCGCGTCACCGTGATCGGACTTGCCTCGGGAGGCTGTGTGCCGGTCCCGGTAGCGGGCCACGGCCAGCGGGTTAATCGCATAGACCGGCCGTCCGGTCGATCGCAGCGCCGCGACCAGCAGGGCCGGACGGGGTTTCGGTCGCGATCGGGATCGGGTCGTCTTGAGTGTCGCTGGCCTCGGCAAGCATCTCCGCTAGCTAGGCGTATCCCTCTGGGGCACATCCGGTCCTGGCTACCGGGCTGAACCGCCGCCGCCGCGCATCACCGAAGAGCGCTGGGCGAAGTAGATGCTCAAGCCGATCAGAGCCAAGACGACAGGAGCTCCGACCGCTAGTGTTGCGCCGGATTGCGTTCTTACCCAGCCAGTCGCGATGGTGCCCGTGATGATGCAGATGCTAAGGCAGCCGCACAGAATCGACATGGCCTCGGCCCGCGATTTGTGTCTACGAATTCCGCGGATCCCCCGGCCCGTAGCCAGGTAGACCAGGGCAGCGATGATCTGCCCGCCGCACAAGGCGAGCGCAACCAAACACATGATCATTGTTGCCGCTTCGATGGAGCCAAAATAGCAAAAAAATCAACTGACACCGCGGACAGCTGCGCCTCGCGGTCGGAGGTCTGACCCGGAACTTGATCACGCCTGATGCGTGCCCGAACCGGCCAGCAGCGAGGGCCGATCCGGTCCGCCATCAGCACGCCGTCGAGCGCGACCAGCGGATCGAACTCGCCGCTCCTGCCCTCCTTGCCCCAGGGTCACGGACGCGATGCTCTGGGTTACGTACCCACGCTGCCCAAAGCGGCCCTCGGGCCTCGACCTAGTCACCATTCAGCGTGGGCCAGTGCCAGACGACCACAGCGGCGGCGTCCTCCGGCGCGAGCGGAGCGGCCGCCTGGGGCTGGCTCTGCGAAGGAATCCACGGCGGCAAGGGCTTATTGGCTTCTGCCGCGATGAAGCGCGGCGTCAGAAGCGCGGCTCGCGGAGGTCGTGCCCGCTAGAGCAGGGTCGCTGCCGGTTCCGCGGCTGCCCTCGGCTCCGGCTGCGGCCCGCTGGCGTGGCAGCAGCACGCTGAGGACGAGACCGATCAGGGCGAACCCGAGGAGCAACCCGGCCGATGCCGCGAACGGGTAGCCGGCGGCAGCCGCGACGAGGACGGAGCCGACCAGCGCGGTGCCCAGAGACGACCCGAGGTTCGACACGCTCCGCGACAGGCCGGAGATGTCGCCCTGGTCGGCCGCGCTGAAGGCGGACTGGACGATGTTCACCGACGACGTCAGCATGATGCCCACCCCGGCGCCGAACAGCAGCAGGCCCGGCACGAAGCTAAGGTCCCCGGAGGTCTTGCGGACCAGGCCGAGCAGCAGGCCCATGCCTGCTGCCGTCAATGCGAAGCCGAAGATGATCAGGGCACGTTGCGTGTGCCGCCGGGCCAGCCTGTCCGCGGCCGCGGCTGTGGCCAGCAGGCCAATGATGGCCGGGAGCAGCATTAGCCCGGTATCAATGGCGCTGAAGTGCCGGACTTGCTGAAGGAACACCGACACGACGAAGAACGACCCCTGCAGCACCAGCCACTGGATGAGCTGGGTGCCCATCCCCAGGTTGGCCACCCGGCTGCCGAACATCCGCACCCGGATGAGCACGTCCCGCCCTTTTCTCTCGCCCGACCTGATATGCAGGAAGAACCAGAGCAGGAACAGAGCGCCGATCGCCACCGAGATCCAGACCGGCGAGATCCAGCCCTTCGGGATGATCACGGTCCCGTCGATGGAGAAGTTCTGGCGGGAACCCAGGAACCCGTACGTCCTGGAGATCAGCAGCCCGAGCACGACGAAGAACAGGCCCAGAGCCGACAAGATCGCGCCGACGAGGTCAAACCGCGGGCGCCGCCCGGACCGGGCCGGATCGATGATCTTCCTGGCCAGGACGATGATCCACAGCACGACGAGAACCTGCAGGCCGAATGAGGCCCGCCAGCTAATCGCGCTGGTGATCAGTCCGCCGATCAGAGGCCCGGCCGCGGCGCCCAGACCGCCGGCGCCGCTGACCATGCCGAAGTACCTGGCCCGCGACTTGATATCGGGATAGGCCACCGTCACGAGGATGTAGATCGGAGGGATCATCAGAGCCGACCCGACGCCCTCGAAGACCGAGTAGCCGACAATGAGCACGCCGAGCACCGGAGCCGCCAGCGCGATCACGGCTCCGGCCGCGTAGATCGCAAGGCCGATCACGAAGCACCGCTTACGGCCCCAGATGTCGGTGAGCTTGCTGCCCGGGATCATGAGCGACGCCATCACGAGCGTGAACAGCGTGATGGCCGTCTGCACGCCGATGACCGTGGTGTGAAGATCGGAGGCGATCGAGCTGATCGCCACGTTCATGTTCGTCGCCGCGTAGCTGGCGATGAACTGCGCCAGCGCCAATGGCAGGATCAGCGACCCGGACGACGCCGCTGGCCGTGCCGCGGCGGCTGACGAAGCCTGCACCCCGCTAAGGTGCCCGCTCAAGCGAAGCCCGGCACCCTGCCGCCGCGACAATTTTCGGGGCATTGATTCTCCGGCCGTACGTCTCGAGGATTGCGATGGGGCAGCGCTCGGCACTTGTGCAGGGGCGGATCTCCCATCCACCGCTGTGCCCAGTACATGGCGGGGAAGGCCACGTCGTCGGCGGATGCTCCTCGGGACAGGCCGTAGGCGAGTCCTTGCACATGGCGGATGCACTTCAGCTGGTCCGATAAACGCGCGATTCGGGAAAGTTCACCTCTAACTGCCTCGCCATGCTGATCGCCCTGGCCTGGATCGACAGGTGCGGCCGCAAGCCATTGCTATACGCCGGGCTCATCAGGATGACGGTCTGGTTGATCGCCATGTCGCCGGCTTTCGCGGTCCTCAACAATCACCCCACCACCGGCGGCGGCCCACGCGTCACCGGCATCGTGACCTCAGCGCCATGGTGTCGGGCACAAGCCACCGGCGATCTTCATGACCGGCCAGAAGACTACGCGGGCGCTGTTCGCCAGCGAATGCTGTGATTTATGGGGACTGTTTCATCAGGCGGACCCGCAGTGAGAGCAAGCACGTCCGCCGGCACGGTGCCCAGGGCATGCCGGGCCTGGGGCAAGCGTGCTGCTCAGCAAGACGGATCTGCGTCGCCGCCGCCGGGTAGACACCTGCGGTGAATGGCGAGTTCTTCGCCCTCGCGTTCAGCGCGGCCGTGAATCCAAGCCTGCTGGCTGTCGACCTCGTGCTCATCGGTAACCGGCGGCCTAGAGCCATGGTTCTGTGCGTGCTGCTCGGCGGCCTTGCCACCGCGAGCGCCATCGGGCTCGTCGACGTCATTGTCATCCATTCCGACATCACCAAGACCCAGCATTCTCTGGGGCCGACCGGGGATCTCGCCATCGGTCTGCCGTCGCTGGTTGCCGGCGTGCTGCTGCTCACCGGCCTGCCGCGACGGAAGGCTGCCGCGAGGCGAGCTAATGCGCCGCCCGAAGCCAAGCATCCAGCCAGCTACCCGGGTGGGCGCGACGCGAGCTGAGCCGGCCCAGGCTCGGAGCCGCCGTGCTGGTGGGAGCCGTGCTCGGCCTGCCGGGTGGCCTCTACCTCGCCGCGCTGCACGACCTCAACACCGGGCACTGGTCCACGGCCACCCGGGTCGTCGGCGTATTCGCGTTCTGCCTGATCGAGTTTATGCTGCTCATCCTGCCCGCCATCCTCCTGGTGGTGCGCCCGGAAAGCGTCCACGCGGTGCTGGCCCGCGCACAGGCATGGTTGGTTCAGAACGGCAGGAGAACCCTGGCCTACGCGGCGCTTGCGCTTGGCACTTACCTGACTGTCAGCGGCCTAGTGTCGCTGCTTAGCTAGTTGGGCCCCCATCGGGAAGTCCTCTGGCGCCCCCCTCCGGCATCACCCGATCCAGTGACAGGAACCCACCAGGCGGAAACCTATCGAGGCTGGTGAGCGGAGCAAACAGCCCCCGGGCGACGCCTTGACACCGATCGTCGTCCGATAATCCGTGTTTCCTGCCGCTGACGTAGCGCTGTGGTCAGTACGCGTCATCGATGATATTGACAGCCCTTCGCCCCAGTTCGTGGCCGCCTGTTTCGTCGGTTCCGTCAGGTGTGATTCTTGATGCGCCTGAGGTCTGTCCTTGGCTGCAGTCAGGATCGGGCTGAGCCTTGGCCGCTCGATTGGGAGTCGCGGTTGAGTACGGTGACGGCACCAACTTCGACGCCACCACCTGCCTCCAGAGCGGGAGATCCCTTGGCCAGGGCCACTGCTGATTCGAGGTCCCTGGCGTTGACGAAGGTGTAGCCACCGAGCCGGGTGCCCTCTCCGCAGTTGCCGAGTTCGGTCGATTCAAACACCGGGTTGCCCCGATCGGAGAGGTCCTTTCCCATGCTGTCGAACCACGCAGTCCAGGCGGCCATGGTCTCGGGACCACCGGCGACATAACCGGCGGGCATCCTGTAACTGAAGACAAACGTCGGCATACTTCCTGCTCCTCTCGTCGTGCCAGACCTGGTCGGGTTGGCGGTCGCGATCATGTAGACACCGGGCGGAGCAGGAACTGGGCGCCCGGGCGCCAAGTTCTCTGCCCCGGCGGTGTCATTACTTGTGGCCGGATCGGTGAGGAGGCGGTCGATGGGAGGATGAGGCACGTGACGACCGAGCTGCTGAGGCAGGCGAAAGCCGGAGATGGCGAAGCGTTCAGTCAGCTTGTCGACCCGTACCGACGAGAGCTGCAGGTTCACTGCTACCGGACCCTCGGGTCCTTGGCCGACGCCGAGGACTTGGTGCAGGAGACGCTCATCGCGGCCTGGCAGGGCCTTCCCGACTTTCGGGAGCAGGCTTCATTGCGGAGCTGGCTGTACCGGATCGCCACGAACCGCTGCCTCAACTGGCTGCGCTCGGCTAGCCGCCACCCAGCGATAGATCCTCCCCGCTTGCCTGTCGAGCCACCGGAGCCCACCCGGCTTGGCGAGGTCACCTGGCTGGAGCCTTACCCTGACGCATTGCTCGCTGAGTCGGGCGCGCTAGAACCCGGGCCAGACGTTCGATATGAGACGCGCGAGGCAATCTCGCTCGCCTTTGTGACCGCCTTGCAGCTCTTGCCACCTCGACAACGCGTCGTTCTCATATTGCGCGACGTGCTCGGATTTCGCGCGGCCGAGGTTGCCGAGATCCTTGACGTCACTGAGGAGGCGGTTACTAGCGCACTCAAACGTGCGCGAGCGACGATGGCTCGTGATTTGCCGAGGAATGAAGACCCGCCGCCTCTGAACTCCGCGGCCGAGCGGCAGGTCCTGGACAAGCTCGTCGACGCATGGGAACACGGCGATGTCGAGGAGATCGTTGCACTTATGACCGAGGACGTCTGGGTGCGCATGCCGCCGGTACCACTGGAGTACCAGGGCCGCGAGCTGGCGGGCCGCTTCCTCGCCACTATTGGTTGGCGGGAGGGACGGCGCTACCGCCTCATCAGGATCGCCGGGGCAAACGGACAACCAGCTTTCGGGCTCTACCAGCACGACCCGGCCTGCGATGTCCCGCACATTATCGGGCTTCTAGTTATCACCCTTGCGGGAAACAAGGTGAGTGCGATCACCCGTTTCGACAACAGCGTGGTCGCACACTTCGGGCTTCCCCGAGCCCTCCCGGCCGTGACGACACGGTAGCTACGTGCCGGACGCCAATCGACCCAGAGAGCGCACCTGCATGGGGTCAGCGTCAGTCCCGGCCCGATGACTCTGACCGCGGATCAATAGGGGCCCTGAGTGCACGGTGGGCAACGAACTGCACAACTAGCGTGCGCGGGCGGCTCAGTGGCGTGGAGCTGGCGTCTTGGCGTTGACGAAGATGGCGATAGGCACTCCCGCCGCGATAGTGATGACTGCGCCCCACACCATGGCCACGGCGAATCCGTGCACGGTGGCGGTGATGACGCCGGCCGTGACGTGGGCGGCCAGGTAGCT
>JASHUE010000778.1:0-3408 GCA_030040195.1 Streptosporangiaceae bacterium
TTCTGCCGCTTGCCGCCCGTGAGCCGCGTCACCGCCCGGCCGCTCAAGCCCGCCTAAGGCCGGCCCGGGCCGGTCGCATAGGTCGTGGCCGGCTCGGTCGCGTACCGCGCCATCACGGCCGTGATCTGAGCGGGACTCGGCGGCGAGCCGGACGAGGCCATGTCGCGGAGGTCGCGAAAGTACTGCACGTACAGGTCGGGCGTGAACGTGTTGAGCAGCATCACGGGCTCATCGCCGCCGTTGGCGAAGGTGTGGGGCGCTCCGGGCGGAATCATCACGAGGGTGCCAGGCGGCGCCTCGTACGATTCGGCGCCCACGGTGAAGGTCGCAGTACCGGCCACGACGTAGAAGCCTTCGTCGTGGCGGCCGTGCCGATGCTGCGGGGGCCCGGCCACGTGCGGCGCAATCGTGATCTCCGCGACGCCAAGCCGGCGCGCGGTGGTGTTTCCGTCTTCCAGGATGCGCAGCCGGATCGGCCCGTCCAGGGCAATCTCGCCGCTGTCCGGCGGCACGACCGAAACCGAGGTTGCGGCCTGCTCGGCCGGCGCGCGCCGGACCGCAGCGGTGAAGTCCCGCACGGCCGCCAGCAGGTCGTCAGGGGCTTCCAGCTGCGGCAGGTGGCCAGCGTGCTCGATCAGCCGGAACTGCGCGCCGGGAATCTGCTCCGCGTAGATCCGGCCGTGCTCGACGGGGATCATCCGGTCGGCCGCGCCCCAAATGATCAGGGTCGGCATCGCGACTGCCGTCAGGCGGTCTCGCAAGCCCGGATCTGCCATCGCGGTCCCCGCGTAGGCCTGCAACGCAGCCCGGTTAGCCGCCATCGCGGCGACTCGCTCAGGGGGCAGAGCAGCCGGATTGATGCGGAATCCGTCCGGGTTGAAGTAGCTCAGCCCGGCGACCTGATCCAGCGTCAGCGAAAAGAAGCCGGGAACTGGTGCGCTGTCGAGCTGAAGTCCCGCCGCGTCGACCAGGACGACCGAACTGACCCGCCGGTCGGCCGCGGCGCTCTCGGCCAGCGCGAGCTCGGCTGCGATCCAGCCGCCGATCGAGTTGCCGATGACGCAGACGTCGGTCAGCTCGAGCTCGCGCAGGAGCACGGCGTAGACCGCGGCGAGCCCGGCGATGCTGGCCAGTTCCGCCGGGCGGGGCGTGCCGTCGAAGCCGGGATGCGCCGGGACTATGACGCGATAGCCCGCGGCGGTCATCAGCGTGGCGAATCCGGCAACCGAGAACGAGCCGGCGCCGCCGTGAAGCAAGAGGACCGGCTGGCCGGTGCCGCTCTCGGTGTAGGTCAGCGGTACCGTCCCGATGCCCTCGACAGTGAGACACGTAGCGGCGCTGTTCATGGCACATTCCCTCCGCATTCGTAAGAGTGGGCTCTCACGAATGACGCTAGCTTAGCTTCGCTCCTTATGCAAGTCAGCTCTCATAATGAGAGTCAACTTGACGAAGCTCTGCCTGCGCGGCAGAGTGGAGACATGACAGCGGGTGCGGTTGGCCGGGTGAATCAGAAGCAGCGCACCAGGGCTGCCATCGTCGCCGCAGCACGGGATCTCATTACGGGTAGCGCCGAGATCACCATGCCCGCCGTTGCCCAGGCCGCGCTGGTCTCCGAGGCGACGGCATACCGCTACTTTCCCGATCTGGTCTCGCTGCTGCGGGAAGCGGTCGACGGGACCTGGCCCAGCCCGGAGGAGGCCCTGGCCTCGGTCGAGCACAGCGCCGACGCCGTGGAGCGGATCGGGGTGGCGACCAGGCAACTGCTGCGTCATGTCCAGGCTTACCAGGGCGCGGTCCGGGCCATGATTGCTGCCTCGGTGGTGCGACCACCGGCAGCCGGCGTCCGTCCTGGCTATCGCTTCGGAATCATCGATCAGGCACTAGCCCCGCTGGAAAGCGGACTCGGCCGAAGGAGCCCCGAGGAGTTCCGCCAGCTGAAACAAGACCTCGCCATCGTGGTCAGCGCCGAAGCGCTGTTCACCCTGACCGACCTATGCGGGCTCCCGCCCGACGAGGCGATCGAGAGCGCCGTCCGCTCGGCCAGGACGATCACAGCGGCAGCCGTGAGCGGATGCTCGGCGGCGGCTTCCCGCAATCGACTGATTCACTCCGAAACCTGTGAGGGACGAGGTTGCTAGAGTCCGGCCATGGGCCGGGGCATCCAGGTGACCTTTGATGCGGCAGACCCGCACAGCCTCGCGCGCTGGTGGGCTGATCTCCTCCACTACCAGATCGAGGACTCCCACGACCTCGTCACGCGCTTGCTCGCCGATGGCGCTGTTGACGAAGCCGAGGTTGCCCGCATCGACGGCCGCCTGTTCCTGGCCGGCGCCGTCGCGGCCAGCGACCCGACGGGCAGGGGGCCACGGCTTTTCTTCCAGCGAGTCCCTGAGCCCAAGTCGGCCAAGAACCGGGTGCATCTTGACGTGCCGGCAGACACGAGCCAGCTTGACGATGAGGTGCAGCGCCTCGTGTCAGCGGGCGCAACCCTGACCGGGTACAACACGTATCCCGGGCACCGGGCCGCCGTGATGCAAGATCCCGAAGGCAACGAGTTCTGCCTGCACTAGGGCACTCGCCGGGAGCCCAGGGCCACTCGGCTTCGGCAGGGCGCTGCACAGTGGCGTCCAACGCCGGGCCCGCGGTGGAATACTGCCGAGCATGCCGACCTTCCCGCGCGGGGTATCGCTTCTCGTACGCACTGACTTCACTGACGACGACGCATGGGAGCAGGTCCGAGATGAGGCCACGCGCGGATACGCGGACGAATACGGAGCGGAAGAATTATTCAGCGCAAACGTCTGGCCGGTCAGCGATCCCGAGTGGGCCGGTGCTGCCTGGGAGTCGGTAAAAACGGCAGCCCCTGCGGACGGCGAGGAGGGACCGAGCGTCCTGTTCATTGCCGACAGCGTCACGTTCGGGTCGCCGAGGCATCCGATCCTGGTCGTGGATCTCGAGTACAAATGGGTTTCCTTGGCGGAGTTCCCTGAGGTCGCGGACAGGACGCCGTTCCGGTGCATCCCGTCTCAGCTATGGGGCGTGGAGAACAACCTCAACATCAGCAACATGGACTGGGAGGATTTCGCTGAGTCGGTCGACGACGATGGTGTCTTCCGTGGCTTCCCCCATGTCGAGTAACAGACTCTCCCGATGAAATCTTCATCAAGCTCGCCCCGAAGGCAACGAATTCTGCCTGCATGAGGGCACTTGCCGGGAGCCCAGGGCCACCCATCAGCGCGCTGACGGTCATCTGTCAGCAGCCTGCCCGCGCCGTGTCAGCGGCCATGGCAACCATGGTCAGGACAACGACGAGATCGGGGCAGTGACCCGATGACTCCTGTGATCGAGGCGTATGGCCTGACCAAGGCCTTCGGCGCGACCAGAGCCCTGGCGGCGTGGACCTGCAGG
>JASHUE010000779.1:0-2886 GCA_030040195.1 Streptosporangiaceae bacterium
CACCGTGACCGGTGTGCTGGCCGCGGACTTCCTGTACACCGAGCCGCTGTACAGCTTCCGGGTCACCCATGCCGTCGACGTCGTCGGCTGGTCACCTTCCTCATCGTGGCGGCAGCGGTGGGCGGCCTGGTGGACCGGCTCACCCGCCAGGGCGTGCAGACGGCGCGGGCGAAGGCCGAGGCCGAGGACCTCGCCCGCCTTGCGGCAGACGCGCTAACGCGCGCCGGGCAGTTCGCTCAAGCTGTCGGCGAGATCCGCGCGCTCTTCGACCTCGACGGGGTCGCGCTGCTCCGCCGCAATGGCGCCGGCTGGCTGGTAGAGGCGAATGCGGGCAAGGCCCACATCGAGAGCCCGGACCAAGCCGACTACAGCGTCGAGGTCGGCGACGAACTCCTCCTCGCGCTTGCCGGCGGCCGGGTGACAAGCGAGGATTCCGTCCAGCTGCGCGCATTCCTCGGCCAGCTCCGGTCCGGCCGGGAACGCGCCCTGCTGGAAACTCTTCACGTGACACGGCCTCCGGAGTGAGAACCGGGCCGCCGTTGGTGCGGTGCATCAGTTATGCGAGCCGAGCGGCGGCACTGGTTGTGCCCGGCCGGGCCGACAGGGCCAGCCACGGCCCGGCGGCCGACCCGGCCGCGGGGGCCGTGGTGGCGGGGGCGGGGATCAGGTGGGCGGCCGGCATCCGCGGTTCTCCTCTGCCGTAGGGGGTCAGATCTGGCGGCCGAAGGCCAGCGGGGCGGCGGGCCGGCCGAAGGTTTTCGCGTCGGCGTCGGCGACGGCGTCGCAGTCTTCTTCGGGGGCGATGCCGACCAGGTTGGCGACGGCGGCGTCGGTGCCCAGTACCCCGGCGACCTTGCCGAAGGCGATCAGCTCGCGCAGCTGCGGTGCCCAGTCGATCTCGGCGCGGGCCTGGCGGGCGGCCAGGTTGCGGCGACGGTGACCGCGCGGGGCTCGATCTTCAGCGACCGGGCCAGGTCGTAGTCGGTGCCGACGTGGATCTGCACGGCGAAGCGGCTGGAGAGGGCCTCGGTGAGCACCGCGCCGTGCACGCCGGGGTTGTGGCCGCCGACCACGTAGAACCCGTCCGCGGCGGTGATCGCCTCGCCCTTGTGGGGACGCCCCGGCGTCAGCCGACGGTTGCTCCGGGAAGGAGAGGATCTGCGCGGCAGCCGCCTGGGGAAGTCACCGGAATCGGCGCCGAGTCCCAGGGGCGAGTCAGCCACGGCCGTCAATGCCTACCCGGGACTTCCGGCCGGCCCGGACCGCGACTGCGCGCCTTCGCCGCGACCGTCGGCCATGCCGCCCCCATCCCGTCCGCGACACCGCCCGTCCAGCGAACTGCACTGCTCGCGCGGTGTGCGCGCGTGGGCTGCCGTCCCTGGCAGGGAGCGGCCCGTTTCGCGTCTACAACGAGTCCCCGCGGCTCCGACGTTACGGCGCCGCGACGCGACCACACTGCCCGCCGGGCTCCCCCTCCTGGGTGGCCAGGGGCAGCGCTGGTCGCCGGGCGCTCAATGTCGAAGCCACCGGGCGCGTCTAGATGGGCCAGTCCTGGAGCAGTTAGGTTCCCGGCGTGAAGGCGATGACCCGCCACCGGTGCTCCACAGCCTCGGCCGATCCGCCAGGAAGGGGAGCTGGGCGTGATCGACGACGGATGCTCTGCGAAGTAGGGGGCGAGATGTTCGCGCCTTGGGCGGCCTCGTTGCTGTTGTATCGGTCGAGTACCCGATGGCCTCACCCCGAGCGCCGGGGCGCTGCAGCTACAAGCGGGCGCGGAGGGTTTGCGTTCCGGCGCCCGACAGGTCCTCGAGCGGTGCATTGCGTCCCGCCATGACGAGGATGAGCGATGACAGCGGGCCCTCGACGGGAGCACCGTCCCCCGCCGACCAGTTGGCGTCCGTTGCCGACATGCGCAGACCGGCGATGCGCTTCTTGGCGTGGATCGGGAATCCTATTCCCTGCACCATGTCGGCCACCGTCAGCAACGTGGGCTGCGGCACCGTGCGGGAAAGGCCAGTCGGCCGGCGGATGTCCCCGCCGTGGCAAACGAGGTCGATCAGCAGGATCTCGGGCGCGGTCCCCGGCAACGTGCGACGCGCCCCGACCGTCTTGCTGAACTGCCGCAGGAGCTCCTCGGGAGGCGCGGCGCCTATCGCCAGGCCTTTACGAGCCATGAAGCGGTCGAAGCTCATGCCGCTCTTGAGAAGGCCCGCAAGGACCGGGCCCGTCTTCATGTCCGCGCCGAAGATCAAGTGACCCACGACGTGCCGGACCTGCCACTTGCTGCACAGCGACTGAGTGTCCCACTGGCTGTCAGCGAGCGTAGCCAGGTCGTCAGCCAGTGCCGACCGCTCTTCGTCCAGCGCTTGCCATATGTCCATGACCGCCTCACGAGCAGTTACGGTGCGGGATTCAAACGCACGTCGGTGACTGTCAGCATGCGGGGCAGCAATCTTCGCGATCCGGCGAACTTGCCCGCCGCCGACGTCCAGCGCCTCCGGGCTGAGGGCTGATCAGTGCGAGGATCGGGTCGCCGCTCGTGTGGAGATGCGCGGGCGGCCTGACTCCTTGTGACGTTGCCGGGGACCAACCAGCTCGAATGCTTCTAGCCCATGGCGGGAGCCCTCCGCCGTCATATGGCCGCCCAGCTGCGGTCACCGGGCTTGCCGGCACTGTCCTGCGCGGCTGGAGAGCCTGCAGCTGCTCGTGATGCATGGTCAGGTGCTCAGCGCCGTGGCCGATGATCAGATCAGCGAGCGGCATCGGGCTGTCGCGAACGATCCGCCATGCGACATCGTGACCGGGATGGGGCGCGTCGTTTCTTCGTGCGTGAGCCTGTCGCAGGCCTGCCCGAGCCGCGCAGCCAACGGCACGACCGCGTCGGCG
>JASHUE010000780.1:0-14935 GCA_030040195.1 Streptosporangiaceae bacterium
GAGATCGGCAGCAAGGTGCGGCGGTCCCTGGGCTCGTGCGCCGCCCAGCGCCGGCCGGCCGCGACTGCGTCCAGCCTGACCGCGATGTCCGCATAGTCATCGAAGCTGAGAACCTGTGCCTCCGGCATGGCCTCGGCGAGCCCTGACCCGTACCGCTCGGCGAGGCAGCCTGCGGCCACGACCTTGGCCCCGCCAGCCGCAGCTTCGAGCAGCTCATCGATGGACTCCTGCTTGGCCGCCTGAATGAAGCCGCACGTATTGACCAGGACTACCTCGGCACCCTCACCGGGCTCGGCCACGTGCCAGCCGCCGTCCTCCAGGCGCGCGGCGAGCTCTTCTGAGTCGACCTCGTTCCGCGCACAGCCGAGCGTCACCAGGCTGACGCTGCGCCTGGCTGGACGGGCTTCTTGCTGGCTGGAGGGCACACCGGCAGACTACGGTAAGCCGTCAGGTGCAAGCGCAGCAGCACGGCGGCCCGGACCGGCCTACCGTCAGCCTATGGCCGGCGGCTGAGTCTGCGTGCAGCTCAGCTTCGTGCAGGTGAGCGTCTCTGGCTGGTTCTTGATCAGCGTCTGGATCTTACCGTTGAGGTAGAGCGTGGCCCCGCCCGGATTTCCAAGCCGGATCGTCACTGTGGTCGCGAAGGTCCAGCTCTTCTGCTGCGGTCCGTTAGGGGCGCCGATGTCGCCCTGGAACACTTGCGCGCCGCTGTAGTTGGTGAGCTGGGCCCAGGTGATGCTGCCGGTGTCGGCAACCAGCGTGATCTGGACGTGAGTCGGTGCGGCCTGATGCACGACCGGCGTGGTCTTGGCCGCCTTCTTGTGCTGATGGGCAGCTTGCTGGCGGTCGCTTTGAGTCGAGGCGGTGGGCCGCGATGGACCCGAGCTGTTGTGCGACTTGAAGTACCGGAAGCCCGCGATGCCGAGCACCGCGATCAAGCCCGCGAGTAGCACGATCGACCAATTCGCCCGGCGCCGCTCTTTCAGCTTTACCGGCGTGAATGGCTGGAATACGTCGGCGGCGGTTATCTGCTGCGATCCCGCGTGCGTCGCGTCATACTCCTTGACCAGCGCTTCGGGGTCAAGCCCCACCGCTCTGGCGATGCTGCGGATGTGGCCACGGGCGTAGAAGTCGCCACCGCAGGCGGAGTAATCGCCCCGCTCGATCCCCCGGATGATCGTCTCCCTGATGCAGGTCCGCTGGCTGACCTGCGTAATGGTGAGACCGGCCTCGCGGCGCGCCGCCGCCAGGGCGTCACCGATGCTCACGCGGCGCCTCCATTATTCACGCTGCGCCCTCGCCCCGGGCCGCGAGGCGCAGATACCCGACGTATGGATTCCCCCCGATCCCCGCACGGGGGATCGGTCACTTAGTGTAGACATCCGCCTACCGCCCGGCGAGAACCGGTACAGATTCGGAGTGGCACTGCCTAGTCTTGCGCTGCGGGGCCGACACTGCCAACTGCCGTGACCCGCCGGATTTATCCGACGGCCGTCCGATAACAAGAACGCGGTCGGTCCTACCCAAGGTTGCGGCTACTCAGTCCTCGCCGCGCAGAGATGAGAGCAGGCCAGGCAGGTCCTCTGGCCGGGTCAGAACATCCCGCGCCTTCGAGCCCTCGCTCGGACCGACCACGCCGCGGCTCTCCAGGAGGTCCATCAGCCGACCGGCCTTGGCGAAGCCCACGCGCAGCTTGCGCTGGAGCATGGACGTCGACCCGAACTGCGTGGTCACGATCAGCTCGGCCGCCTGCATCAGCAGGTCCAGATCGTCGCCGATCTCGGCGTCGATCTCGCGCAGCCGGCCCTCGGACGCCACCACATCGTCACGGTAGGTCGGCTCGGCCTGCTTCTTGCAGTGCGCTACGACCTCGCGGATCTCTTTCTCGGTTACGAAGGCGTTCTGGAGCCGGATCGGCTTGCTCGTTCCCATCGGCAGGAAGAGGGCGTCGCCCTGACCGACCAGCTTCTCCGCGCCAGGCTGATCAAGGATGACCCGGCTGTCGGTCAGGCTGGAGGTTGCGAACGCGAGCCGCGACGGGACGTTCGCCTTGATCAGGCCCGTGACCACGTCAACGCTCGGCCGCTGCGTCGCCAGCACGAGGTGGATGCCGGCCGCCCGCGCGAGCTGCGTGATCCGGACGATCGCGTCCTCGACGTCCCGCGGCGCGATCATCATCAGGTCGGCCAGCTCGTCCACGATCACCAGCAGGTACGGGTACGGCGCGTACACACGCTCGCTGCCGGCCGGAGCCGATAGCCGCCCGGCCCGTACTGCCTTGTTGAAGTCGTCCAGGTGACGGAATCCGGACGCAGCCAAGTCGTCATAACGGCGGTCCATTTCACCCACGACCCACTGCAGGGCGTCCGCGGCGCGCTTGGGACTGGTAATGATCTGGGTAATCAGGTGCGGGATCCCGGCGTAGGCGG
This sequence comes from Streptosporangiaceae bacterium, assembly GCA_030040195.1. Taxonomy (GTDB): domain Bacteria; phylum Actinomycetota; class Actinomycetes; order Streptosporangiales; family Streptosporangiaceae; genus JAJYUU01. The sequence continues at coordinate 2,430 of JASHUE010000780.1, forward strand.
CAAGCTCGACCCGCTTGGGGTCGATCAGCACCATGCGCACCTCGTCCGGGGTGGCGCGAAGCAGGATAGAACTAATCAATCCGTTAATGCACGTACTTTTGCCGGCACCCGTAGCCCCGGCTATCAGCATGTGCGGCATCTTCGCGAGGTTGGCCACGACCACGCGGCCTTCGACGTCCTTGCCCAAGCCCACGACCATCGGATGGTGGTCGCCGGTCGCGACCGGCGACCTGAGCACATCGCCCAGGCTGACGATGTCGCGATCGCTGTTGGGGATCTCGACGCCAATCGCCGACTTGCCGGGGATCGGGGACAGGATCCGCACGTCGGCGCTCTTAACCGCGTACGCAATGTTCTTGGAGAGCTGGGTGACCCGCTCCACCTTGACCGCAGGCGCCAGCTCGATCTCATAGCGCGTCACGGTCGGGCCGCGAGTAAATCCGGTGACCTGCGCGTCGACCTCGAACTGATCAAGGACAGCCGACAGAGCCTCGACCACGCCGTCGTTGGACCTCGTGCGGGCCCTGGCCGTCGTGCCGGGCTTCAGCAGCGCGACGGGCGGCAGGGTGTAGCTGGCGTCCGTGGAGGCGGCCAGCGTCAGCTGCTCGGGCTTGCCTGACGGCGACGCGGCGGCCGCCCCGGCCTGGCCGGCGGGATGACTGTCGGGCGCGGGAGCGGCCGAGGAGAACCAGTCCTCATGCCAACCCGCCTCGGCGGCCGCGTGGCCGCCGACCAGGCGGGAGAACTTCAGCGCCTCGGCCACGGCATCGGCGTCGACCTGATCCCCGCCGGGCCCGTCAGTCCCGGTCCCGTCGGCAGCGCTATCGGCAAGCTGGCCCGGCCCGGCGGCCCCGGCCTGGCTCTTGTACAGGGTCCCGCCGAGCAGCGGGCTGTCATAGGCCCGATCGCGAGCCCCCGCCTCGATGGCGTCCGCCCGCCGCCGGCCGAGCTTGCCGAGCGGGCCACCTGTCCCTGGCGTGGCCGCGCTCTCCGCGTCCTCCCCCTTCGCCGGGTCAGCGTCCGCGCCACGACCGAACATGAACCCGTGCAGTTCCGCGAACCGGCCGGGGACTCGGTGCAACGGCGTGCCGGTTATTACCAGCAGGCCGAAACCGGCGATGAGCAGCAGGACCGGCGTCGCGCCCCATTTGGTAACGAGGTCGACCAGCGGAACCGAGGCCGCAAAGCCGATGAGCCCTCCGGCTGCCCGGATGGCGGGCAGGCCGGCTGACCACCGCGGCGTGCCGGACGCCACGTGCGCGAGGCCGAGTGCGCCGACCATCAGCGCCGACCAGCCGATCACGATCCGGGCCGTGGCCGCGTTGTTGTCCGGGTGCCGCAGGAACCGCCAGGCCAGCAGCGCGAGCAGCAACGGCACGGTCCACGAGCCCGACCCGAACAGCGCGTTGACGAAGTTCCCTACTGGCCGGACCGGGCCGCTCATGTCCCACCAGATCGCGGCGGCCGCGACGATCGCCCCGCAAAGCGCGAGCAGGCCGACGCCATCCCTGCGATGCAGCGGGTCGAGGTCCCTCGCGCTGCGCCCGAGCGCGCGCACACCGAGCCCGACCGTGCTGGCCAGGCCCATCCATATGCCCGCGACCGCGCCGACGATCCAGCCGGCCAAGATCACGAACGGGTTCGTCGATGGCGCGGGCGGCGGCCGGCGATAGGGCGACCTGCGACCGGAATTCCTGCCGCTCCGCCCGTAGGAACTCGTGGTGCGCCGACCACGCGTGGAAGCCGCCGACCGGGCACGCGAGTAACTAGCCCCCTGCCGCGTCCGGCTTGCCGTGCCGCCACGTGGGCGCGCTGCGCCCTTCGGCGCACGAGTCGCCATGGTGCCAACGGTAGCGAGGAAGCGTGAGTTTGTGGCAGACGCGACCGGCGTGTCGCGAACGAAGTTGCGAGCTCGGCACATATCGCGTTCTGTTGACGACCGTCGCACAGACGGCATACTCTCGCCGTGTCCGGGGACAACCACCATGTGGAGGGCGTCATGCGCATCGCGGTCGCCGGCGGGGGTCCTGGCGGGCTGTACTTCGCCGCGCTCGCCCGCCAGTTGCTCCCGACGGCCGAGATCACCGTATGGGAACGGAACGCTCCCGATGACACGTTCGGCTTCGGCGTGGTGTTCTCCGACGAGACGCTCGGCGGCATCGAGAACGCTGACCCGGCCATCTACCAGCAGATGGAACGCGAGTTCGCGCGCTGGGATGACATCGACGTGCACTACCAGGGTGAGGTCATCACCAGCGGCGGGCACGGCTTCGCGGCCATGGGCCGACGCCGCCTGCTTGAGCTGCTGCAGGGACGGTGCGCCGAAATCGGAGTGACCGTTCACTACCGCACGGAGGCGCCCGACGCCGCGACCCTCAGCCGGGACTACGACCTGGTCGTCGCGGCGGACGGCGCGAACTCAGCGATCCGCAGTGGTCGGGCCACCTCGTTCCGTCCTGAATTTGACGTTCGAGACTGCCGGTACATATGGCTGGGTACCGACCTGGTCTTCGACTCGTTCAAGTTCTATATCGAGCAGACCCCGTACGGCGTCATGCAGATCCATGGCTACCCGTACGACGCCTCAGGCAGCACGTTCATCGTCGAGATGCACGACGACGTCTGGCGGGCGGCGGGTTTCGAGCGGCTGGCGGCCGGCCAGCTGGCGCCTGGCCAGTCCGATGAGCGGTCGATCGAGCGGATCGGCGAGCTGTTCAGCAGCGTGCTGGGCGGGCACAAGGTGCTGGCCAACAACTCGCGCTGGCTCAGGTTCGCGACGCTACGGTGCGACAGCTGGCGGGATGGCAACATCGTTCTGCTCGGCGACGCCGCGCATACCGCGCACTTTTCCATCGGCTCGGGGACGAAGCTGGCGATGGAGGACGCGCTGGCCCTGGGCGCCTGCCTGCACGAGCATGGCTGCGGTCAGCAGGGTGAGCGCGAGCAAGACGACGGCGCCCGCGTTGCCGCCGCCCTGGAGGCCTACGAGGCCGAGCGGCGGCCGGTGGTGGCTTCCACCCAGCGGGCCGCGCAGGCCAGCCTGGAGTGGTTCGAGAACCTCGGCCAGTACACCGGCCAGGAGCCCGAGCAATTCGCCTTTAACATCATGACCCGTAGCCGGCGGGTCACCCACGACAACCTGCGGCTGCGCGACCCGGAGTTCACTGGCCGGATGGACGCATGGTTCGCCGGTCATGTCAGGCGCCGCGGACTCGGGCCTGGCACGGTCGTGCCGCCGATGTTCCAGCCATTCCGCCTGCGCGACCTGGAGCTGGCCAACCGGGTGGTGGTCTCGGCGATGGACATGTACTCGGCGGCCGACGGCCTGCCATCCGAATTCCACCTCGTGCATCTGGGCGGCAAGGCGCTGGGCGGGCCCGGGCTGGTCATGACCGAGATGGTCTGCGTCAGTGCGGAAGGGCGGATCTCGCCCGGCTGCGCCGGGATGTACGCGCCCGAGCACGAGGCGGCATGGCGGCGCATCGTCGCCTTCGTCCACTCCTCGTCGGGAGCGAAGATGGGGCTGCAGCTTGGCCATTCCGGCCGTAAGGGATCGACCCGGCTGATGTGGGAGGGCATCGACCTGCCGCTGGAGTCGGGGAACTGGCCGGTGTGCGGCCCGTCCCCGATCCCCTACCTGCCCGGCATCAGCCAGGTGCCGCGCGAGCTGAGCCTGGCCGAGATGGCCGAGATCCGCCGCCAGTTCGTGGCCGCGGCAAAGGCCGCTGACCGCTGCGGGTTCGACCTGCTCGAGCTGCACTGCGCCCACGGCTACCTGCTCTCGTCGTTCATCTCGCCGGTCACCAACCAGCGCACCGACTCCTACGGCGGGACGCTGGCCGGGCGGCTGCGCTACCCGCTGGAGATCTTCGATGCGATGCGGGCGGTCTGGCCCGAGCGCAGGCCGATGACGGTGCGCATCTCGGCGACCGACTGGGTGGACGGCGGGGTAACCGGAACGGACGCGATCGAGATCGCGCGCGCGTTCAGGGCGGCCGGAGCGGACGCGATTGATGTGTCCACCGGCCAGGTGACGCCGGATGAGCAGCCGGCCTTCGGCCGCTCATACCAGACGCCGTTCGCGGACGCGATCCGCAACCAGGTCGACATCGCCACGATCGCGGTGGGCGTGATCTCGTCCTACGACGACGTGAACTCGATCATCCTGGCCGGGCGAGCTGACCTGTGTGCCCTTGGACGGGCTCATCTGTATGACCCGAACTGGACCCTGCACGCAGCGGCTGACCAGGGATACGCGGGGCCGGGCGTGAGCTGGCCCGCGCAGTGGCAGGCGGGGAGCCGGCCGCCGCAGACCGGGCGCACCGACGGGCCGCGGCCACGGCTTGAGCTCATCCGCGCCGATGACGCCGGGACGCGGCATGCCCGCTGGCGGCCAGAAACAGCCCCGGCGGCGCAAATAGCCCAGGCGGCCGGCAACTCGGCGGGAGGCAACTCGGCGGCTGGAAATTCGACGGCCAGACCGCGGTCAGGAGCAGAGGTGACGAGATGAGCATCGAGCGGGTCAACCCGTCATCGCTGGCCCCACCGTCGGGCTTCACGCACGCGGTCGTGGCCACCGGCGGGCGAGTGGTCTTCCTGGCCGGCCAGACGGCCCTCGGCCCGGACGGCATGGTTGTCGGCGCGACGGTCACCGAGCAGTTCGAGCTCGCGCTCGAGAACCTGCTGACCGCGCTCGCGGCGGCCGGCGGCCGGCCCGAGCACCTGGCCAGCCTGACCATTTACGCGGTCGACCTGGCCGACTACCGCGCCCGCGGGCGCGAGATCGGCGCGGTCTGGCGCCGCCTGGCCGGGCGCGAGTACCCGGCGATGGCCGCCGTCGGCGTGACCCGGCTTTGGGATGCCGCCGCGCTGGTCGAGATCCAGGGCTACGCGGTCGTCCCGGACAGCGACCGGGGCAGCAGTTAGTAGGCCGGCCCCGGTTTGAAGTACGCCGAGGAAGCCCGCTGCCACAGCATGATGATCGCGGCCAGGCCGATGAGCCAGCCAAGGCCGGTGAACAGCGTCGACGTTCCGGCCCTGCTGATGCCGTAGAGCAGGAAGATGGTGTTAAGGCCGAACAGCACGCTGGCCACGATGCGCGCCCACGGCCGGCCCCGGCCATTGGCCCACGCCATCCACGCCCACAGGGCCACCGCGATCAGCAGCACAACCACGATGATGACGACGTACGCGGACGCGATCGAGTGGATCTGGGACAAGGTCAGCGTCTTCTTGCCTTCACTGCTCAGCGTCGCGTTGTTCTTCACGAGTGCCTTGTTGACCGCCGATTTGATCCGGCCGCCGAGGGCTAGAACGAGGATCGCGCTGATAAGGCTGAGGGCGCCGCCGGCATACATGAGCCACACCGCGGTCCGCACCGACGATGGCTGCGGCGGCCGCGGGGCCATCTGGCCTCCGCCGGCGGGATAAGGCTGATAGCCGCCGGTCGGGTACGGCTGATACGACATGCTTGCTCCTAGTTCCTCATCCCCGTTACCCGCGGTCGATGGAAAAACGAACATGTCCATACATATCCGAACAGGCCATCCGTAACTCACCGCAGTTAGCCCAACGCTACACCTCCCGGCCCACCTAGTGAGACGGTGCGCAGTACCCGGTTTAGTGGTCTTCGGTCACGGCCCGCCCCAGGCCCGTGACCGCGTCGACGTGCTGCCTCGCCGGGCCCGCGAGCAGCCCGCTGAGCCGGGTGAATAGCTCCGCCGCCCGCGTCCCGTGCCAGCCATCAGGGAGCAGCTCAGCCGGGAGGCCAGGATCCAGGAAGGGCAGCCTCCGCCACGCCGTCAGCAGCCGCACGTAGTCCGCGAACGCCTGTCCGTGGTCACCCGGCCCAGCGGGGATGGCCTCCCACCTTGCCAGCAGCTGCGCCGCGGAGTCGATGAACGCGTGGTAGAGCTGCTCCAGCCGGTCCAGGTCCCACCACCGGCTGACCTGATCCCGAATGTCCCCGAAGGCCAGATAGCCGGCGGTGAACAGGCTGACGTACTCGGCCAGCTCATCCGCCACCAGCACGGTCCTGGTCTCCTCGGCCAGCTGCGCCGGGGCGATCCACACGCCCGCCGATACCGACCCGAATCCGAGCCAGGCTAGCCGGGAGCGCAGGGCATGCCGCCGGGACCGCTGATCCTCGGGCACGCTGAATACCGCGAGCAGCCACCCGTCCGAGCTGCTCGCCCGCGGCCGCTGGAAGATCCGCAGGTCGCCCTCGGCCAGGATCGCCAGCCCGTGCTCGGTCAGCCCGTAGCCGGCCGCGCCGCCTCGTCGCCGGGGCTCCAGCAGGCCACGCTGCTTGAGCCGGGATGTGGCCGACCGTACCGCGGCCTCGTCGGCCCCGAGCTCGGCCATCAGCCGGATCAGCGCGGAGATACTGAGCCAGCCGCCCGCGTCGCGCGCGTACAGGCCGTAGATCGTGACGATCAGCGCTCGCGGCTGGGCCGAGAACGCGTCGCCGGCGGGAACGCTCACCCTCAGAACGTAGTGCCGCCAGCATGTATTCGCCGCTTCATTGACTATCGTCACGGGAACCGCATACTTGGGACCGTTGTGGTGGCACGAGGAAGGCCCCGTCATGCAGCTCTCGCCGTCCGCGCATGCCGACACGTTCTGCCGTGACAACCTGCCTCCGCCCGGCCAGTGGCCCGACCTCAACCTCAGCCTCGCCGACCTGAGTTACCCTGCCCGGCTCAACGCGGCCGACGAACTGCTGGACGCCACGATCGCTGCTCACGGTGCGGACCGCCGCTGCCTGCTGGCCCCTGGCGACACCTGGACCTACGGCGATCTGGCCGCCAAGGCCAGTCAGGTGGCGAGGGTGCTGACCGAGGACCTCGGGCTGATTCCTGGCAACAGGGTGCTGCTGCGCGGACCGAACAACCCCTGGCTGGTCGCCTGCTGGTTCGGCGTGCTCAAGGCCGGCGGCGTCGCGGTCACGACCATGCCGATGCTGCGCACCGCCGAGCTGACGACCATCTGCGATATCGCGCGGGTGAGCCTGGCGCTCTGTGATCACCGCTTCACCGACGAGCTGGCCGTGGTGCCCGGAGTCCGGATCGTCACCGTGGGCGCGGATGACTCCGCCGACCTGACCGCGCTGACGAACCGCAAGCCGCCGGTGTTCAGGAGCGTCGCGACGGCGGCCGATGATGTCGCCCTGATCGCTTTTACTTCGGGAACGACGGGTCGCCCCAAGGCGACCATGCACTTCCACCGCGACTTGCTCGCGGTGGCCGATACCTTCTCCGCCCGCGTGCTCAGGCCCGGGCCAGACGACTTGTTCGCGGGCACCCCTCCGCTCGCGTTCACCTTCGGCCTCGGCGCGGTCGTGCTATTCCCGTTCCGGGTCGGCGCCGCGTCGTTGCTACTGGAGACGGCGAGCCCGGCCGAACTCGCCGACCACATCGCCGCCTTCGGCGTCACGATCGTGTCGACGGCACCGACGGCCTACAGGGCGATGCTGGCAGCCGGAAAGGCTGACCAGTTGCGTGGGCTGCGCAAGCCCGTGTCCGCCGGCGAGCACCTGCCCAGGCCGACCTGGCAGGCCTTTTACGACGCGACCGGCGTAAAGATCATCGACGGCATCGGCAGCACCGAGCTGCTGCACATCTTCATCGGCTCGGCCGGCGATGAGATCCGGCCGGGTTCCACCGGTAAGGAAGTCCCTGGCTATCGCGCGACGGTCCTCGACGAGGAGGGCAAGCAGGTGCCCGACGGCGAACCGGGCAGGCTCGCGGTCAAGGGGCCCACCGGCTGCCGGTACCTGAACGATCCTCGCCAGCAGGCCTATGTCCAGGACGGCTGGAACATCACCGGCGACACCTACGTCAGGGATGCCGAAGGCTACTTCTGGTACCAAGCCAGATCCGACGACATGATCATCTCCAGCGGCTACAACATCGCTGGCCCGGAGATCGAAGGGGTCCTGCTCGGGCACCCGGACGTGGCCGAGTGCGGCGTGATCGGGATCCCTGACGAGGCCCGCGGCCAGATCGTGAAGGCCTACGTCGTGCTGCGGCCGGGCACGGCCGGAGATGACGCGAAGGCCCGCGAACTGCAGGATCTGGTCAAGGCCAGCATCGCTCCCTACAAGTACCCGCGCGCGGTGGAGTTCGTCCAGACCCTGCCGCGCACCAACACCGGCAAGCTGCAGCGGTTCCGGCTCCGCGACGAGGCCGCCGGAAGGTCATGATCGGGCACGCGCAACCGAATGCCTGGCCGGTACCGTGCTCGTCCCGCGCCATGACGGCCTGACCCGATGGGCTGAGTAGTCCCGTTCGCCAAATAAGGCCCGAATAACTGGGGCTGGTGTAGGAAGATGGCGACCGGGCCCAGTGGATGCCAGGACACGGTGAGGGACTAGCGCGATGAGATGGACGCGAGAGGGCGGTCGCCCTACGCAGGCCGATGCAAAGGGCGGGCAGGCCGAGGCGGCGATCGTCGACACCATCCGCGGGACGCCCTTGGCCTCGGAGCAGCCGAGCGGGCGGCGTCGGCTGGACGCGCTGGTACCCGTGCTTTTCCTGGCCTCCGGAGCGGCCGGCCTGATCTACCAGGTGGTCTGGACACAGGACCTGGTGCTGGTGTTCGGTGATACGACTCAGGCGGTTGTCACGACGGTGACGGCGTTCCTGGCCGGCCTCGGAATCGGGGCACTGATCGGCTCGGCGGTGGGAGCCCGACTGCGTCGAGCGCTGGCTGTGTACGGGATCCTTGAGATCGCAGTCGGCTGCTTGGCCCTGCTGATGCCGCTGGCCTTCGATGTGGTCGCGACGATGTTCCGCAGCGCCTATCTGACGCTGCCGTCGCTTGAGGTGGCACTGATCCGGTTCGCGCTGGCGTTCGTGGCATTGACGCCGGTGACGCTGCTGATGGGCATGTCGCTGCCGGTGCTCACCAAGCATCTGGTGCGGACGGATCCGGATGTGGGCGAGCGGATCGCACGGTTGTACGGGCTGAACACACTGGGTGCGGTGCTGGGGTCGGTAATTAGCGGCTTCCTGCTGATCGAGCTGCTTGGCCTGCTCGGCACGACGTACGTCGCAGTGGCGCTGAACCTGTGCGCTGGCGGCGGAGCCGTGCTCATCTCGCGCACGCTGCCGCGCACGGGCGGCAACCTGGCAGCCGACGAGCAGCCTGCGCCTCCAGCCAGGAAGCGGCGGCCGCCGCTGCGGCCGCGCCAGCGGTTGCTGCTCGGCGTCACGTTGGTATCCGGATTCGTCAGCCTGGCTCTGGAGGTGCTCTGGACCAGGGTGATGCTCCAGGGCACGGGCTCGTCCATCTACGTATTCGTGACGGTAGTCGCCGTGTTCCTGATCGGCATTGCCTGCGGCAGCCTCTTTTACGAGTGGCAGAACGACCAGACGCCCCAGCTCGCCACGCTCGGTACGTTGTACGCCATTGCCAGCGCGCTGGCGATAGCGCCGCTGGTGGTCAGCAACCTCGACGGTCCGGCAGGCTTGCCCGACGCGGCGCTGGCGATCTTCCCGGTCACGGCCATTCTGGGCTATGCGTTCCCGATGACGGTCCGGCTGTTCGTCGACAGCGCCGAGCAGGCCAGCCGGGGCGTCGGCCTGGTCTACGCGGTCAACACGGCCGGATGCGTGGCAGGCACCGTGACGGCCGGCTTCGTGCTGATCCCGACCATCGGCACCAACGCCGCGATAATCACGGTCTGTCTGTTGCAGGCGGCGATCGGCACCGCCCTGGCCGTGAAGTTCGCCGTCGGGAGCACGAAGCAGCGGTATATCGCGCTCGCGATGGTGGCAGTGCTGCTGCTGATGCTCGCCGTACCTGCCGCCCGCCTCACGTACATCCAGCGGATCGTCGCGGCCACCCACCAGAAGACCGCGCATTTCGAGGACCCCGTAGCCTCCGTCGACGTCGTCGGCGGCAAGCCTGGAGCGCGCAACCTGCTGCTCAACGGCGAGGGCATCACGAGGCTGACCATCGACACGAAATTGCTGGCCTACATCCCCAAGGCCGCCCGGCCGAACGCAACCACGATGCTGAACATCTGTTTCGGCATGGGCTCGACGTTCCGCTCGTCGATCATCCTCGGGATGCACACCACCGGGGTCGAACTCGACCCGACCGTGCCGACGGTGATGCACTGGTTCTACCCGGACGCCCAGCGGTATCTGCACAGCAAGCTGGCCAAGGTGATCATCAGCGACGGCCGGAATTACGTACGGCTCTCCAACAAGCGCTATGACCTGATCACGGTCGATGCACCGCCGCCGATCTGGAGCGCCGGAGCGGTCGTGCTGATGACCCAGGAGTTCTACCAGGAGGCCAAGCAAAGGCTCGCGCCCGGCGGCATTTTTACTTCCTTCCTCGGCTATGGCGACACCAAGCTGCTGATCCGGACGTTCCGCTCGGAGTTTAGGTACGTCACGGTTATCAGAGGTCCCCGGCCGTTCGGGATGTACCTGATGGGCTCGCTGTCGCCAATCGACATCACCGCCGCCAACATCCTGAAGATCTTCGGCACGAAGCAGGCACGCGCCGACCTGGCCGGGGCCCCGGACTGGCCGCCCACGCCAACCGCGGACTGGCCGTCGATCATCCACAAGCGGACGTGGCTGGTGAACAACCAGGTCAACCGGTTCGTCGGCGCCGGCCCGCTGCTCACCGACGATCATCCGCTGACCGAGTACTTCTTCCTGAGCGACCTCAGCACCGGCGGCAAAGGCGAGCCGAAGTTCGAGCGGGCTGCCTTGCAGGCCGGCATCGCGGTGACGTGCCTGCTGCTACTGCTGATCCTTGCGCTGATGGCAGAAGCGGCGTCACGCAGGCCGCTGCGATACCGGCTTCAGGATGAGGCCGCCGGAAACTCGTGATCCGCCGCGGGGCAACCGAATGCTCCGCCGGTGGCCTATAGGCAGTGTGAGAGCGCATCGTGACCGCGGAGAGTCCCCGTGAGTGCCGGGCGGGACGCGGAGTTCACCGAGTACGTCGCGGCCCGGCTGCCGGCAATGCGCCGCCTGGCTCTGCTGCTCTCTCATGACTGGCACGGTGCCGACGACCTCGTCCAGGCAGCGATCACCAAGCTCTATCTGCACTGGGGCAAGGCCCGCGCCAGCGACAGCCTCGACGCCTACACCCGCACCATCTTGGTTCGCGAGTTCCTGCACGAGCGGCGGCGGGGCTGGGCCACACGGGTAACCGTCACCGATCAGCCACCTGACACCGCCGCGACTGAGGCCGACAAGGACAGCTCCCTGGACGTGCGGGCCGCGATCGCGGCCCTGCCGACCCGCCAGCGCGCCGTCCTCGTCCTGCGCTATCACTACGACCTGAACGTCGACCAGACCGCGAACGTCCTGGGCTGCTCCCCTGGCACGGTCAAGAGCCAGACCGCCAAGGCACTGGCGGTGCTGCGCCGCAGTCTCGGCACCGCAACGGACGCCGATGCCGGCGCGTCGCGCGCCACTCACAACCACGGGGAGATCACCCGCAATGCTTGATTCAATAATCCGGGACGCCTTCGACCAGATGGCCGGTACCGACCAGCCTCCGGCCCGCGTCAGCATCGCCCAGGCGATCTCGCAGGCCCGACTGCGGCGACGCCGTCAGCGGCTGACCGCGGCCGGTGCCCCCCTGCTCGCGGCGGGCGCCGCGCTGGCCATTGGCCTGACGGGGGTGATCGGCAACGGCCTAGCGAACCGCGCGCAGCCGCCGACCAGCGGCTCGACTGGTGGCGTCGCAGCCGCGCCGAGGTTCTTCAACCCGCTACGGCCGTACGCCGAGTTCGGGTGGCTCCCGCATGGCGCGTCCGGGAGCCAGACTACGGGTCTCTTCGGCCAGGACGAACTGTTGCTGTACGGCCCGAGGCCCTATGGACCCCAGTTGATGTTGATAGTGCACGCAGCGGGCCGCTGCCAGGTGAGCGGGCACGCGCTGACCTGCAACGTGGACGGCGAATCGGCGGGGTCGCAGGCGCTCGGAGGCCTGGTCGGCGATGTGGATGGGCACCCGGCCTACTGGGCCCGCGCAGGCCTCCAGATCCGGGCGCCCTCGCAGATCTTGGAGGGCTTGCCGCATGGCGGTCAGCACTCGACCGGGGGAGCGCTCACCTGGCAGTACGCGCGCGGCGGCTGGGCCGTACTGGAGGCTCCCAGCCTGGGTGATGCGCTGCGGATCGCCGGCAGCGTCCGGTTCGGCCCTGACGTGTCCCCGCCGGTCAGGTTCGCGTTCCAGCTCACGGGCGTTCCGGCGGACTGGCAAGTGAACGCGCTGTCCACGGGCTGGCAGGATGGCGTCCTGTATGCCACGTCGTTCCAGATAACGGCCGGCCACGTCGATGCCGTGCCGGAAGGCAACATAACGGAGGCGACTCCCTACCTCGAGACCGGGCCCGGGGGCAAGGGCGCATGTACTGGGCTCATCTACTACGGCGCACGCCCCGCTGTGATCGACGGCTACCAGGTCACTCTCGGCAGCGACAATAAGGGCCCCGTGCAACTGTGCGCGGCCGACGCCGACGGGCTGCT
>JASHUE010000781.1:0-3069 GCA_030040195.1 Streptosporangiaceae bacterium
TGGACCTTTGAGATCCTGGCCCGGCGGCTGCAGGAGATGGCATTCCTCAACCGCGGCCTGTCGATCACGCTGACCGACCAGCGGCCCGAGCACATCAACGGCGAGCCGCACGTCGTGTCCTACCGCTACGACGGCGGGATCGCCGACTTCGTCCGCTACCTGAACGCGTCGAAGGACAAGGAGCCGGTACACGCGTCGGTGATCGAGTTCGGCGAAGAGGCCGACGGAATCTCGGCCGAGATCGCGATGCAGTGGACCCAGTCCTACAACGAGTCGGTCCACACCTTCGCCAACACGATCAACACGGCTGAGGGCGGCACTCACGAAGAGGGCTTCAGGGCCGCGCTGACGACGATCGTCAACAAGTACGCCAGGGACAACAACTACATCCGCGAGAAGGAGCCGAACCTCCTCGGCGAGGACATCCGTGAGGGCCTGACCGCGATCATCCACGTGAAGCTGTCCGAGCCGCAGTTCGAGGGCCAGACCAAGCAGAAGCTCGGGAACACCGAGGCCCGGTCGTTTGTGCAGAAAGTCTGCAACGATCACCTCAGGGACTGGTTCGACCGTAACCCTGGCGAGGCTAAGGCCATCGTCATCAAGGCCACGCAGGCGGCCAGGGCCAGGATCGCCGCCCGCCAGGCCCGCGATCTGACCCGCAAGAGCGCGATGTCCGGCGCCGGACTGCCCGGCAAGCTGGCCGACTGCCAGTCCGGCGACCCGGAAATCTGCGAGATCTACGTCGTGGAAGGCGACTCAGCCGGCGGCTCAGCCAAGGGCGGCCGGGACTCCAAGTTCCAGGCGATCCTGCCGATCCGCGGGAAGATCCTTAACGTCGAGAAGGCCAGGCTCGACCGGGTACTCAAGAACAACGAGGTCCAGTCGATGATCACGGCGCTCGGCACCGGGATCCACGACGAATTCGACATCAGCAAGCTGCGCTACCACCACATCATCCTGATGGCCGACGCGGACGTGGACGGCCAGCACATCACCACGCTGCTGCTGACGCTGCTGTTCCGGTTCATGAAGCCACTGATCGAGGCTGGCCACGTCTATCTCGCGCAGCCGCCGCTTTACAAGATCAAGTGGGAGGGCCGCAACATTCCGGCCAGCTACGCCTACTCCGACAAGGAGCGCGACGCGGTCATCGAGGCCGGCATCGCCGAGGGCCGCAGGGACCCGCGCACCCGCGACGGCGTTCAGCGGTACAAGGGTCTCGGCGAGATGAACGCGAGCGAGTTGTGGGACACCACGATGGATCCAGCCCGCCGGGTCCTGAAGCAGGTGACGGTCGATGATGCGGCGCAGGCGGACGAGCTGTTCAGCGTGCTGATGGGCGAGGACGTGGAGGCGAGGCGCTCCTTCATTCAGCGCAACGCCAAGGACGTCAAGTTCCTGGACATTTAGGGCGGAACTAGGGGTGACCGCGGCCGGTGCAGTCTGCCGGGCGCATCTCTCCAGGGGTGCCGCAGAGGTGGTGCCCGGCGGTGACTGACCCGGCAGTGGCGGGCCGCCAGGGCATGAAGGAGGACGTGGCAAGTGCCTGACGTGGAAGCGCCAGCTGGGGGGCAGGGCCGTACCGAACCGGTCGACATCCAGGTCGAGATGCAGCGCAGCTTCCTCGACTACGCGATGTCGGTCATCGTCGGCCGCGCTCTGCCGGATGTGCGGGACGGGCTCAAGCCCGTGCACATCCGGATCCTGTATGCGATGTATGACGGCGGGTACCGGCCCGATCGCGGCTACAACAAGTGTGCCCGCGTCATCGGCGAGGTGATGGGCAACTACCACCCGCACGGCGACTCGGCCATCTACGACACGCTCGTCCGGCTGGCCCAGGACTGGGCCATGCGGATGCCGCTGGTCGACGGCCAGGGCAACTTCGGATCTCCCGGCAACGACCCGGCCGCGGCGATGCGGTACACCGAGTGCCGGCTCGCCCCGCTGGCGATGGAGATGCTGCGGGACATCGACAAGGAGACCGTCGACTTCCGGCCCAACTACGACGGTCGCTCGGCTGAGCCCGTGGTCCTGCCTGCCCGGTTCCCCAACCTCCTGGTGAACGGCTCGGAGGGGATCGCGGTGGCGATGGCTACCAAGATCCCGCCGCACAACCTGCGCGAGGTCTCCGCCGGCGCCCAGTGGTACCTGGAGAACTTCGAGGCCACCGACGACGAGCTGCTCGCCGCGCTGCTTGAGCGAATCCAGGGCCCGGACTTCCCGACCGCAGCCCAGATCGTGGGCCGCCGGGGCATCCAGGACGCCTACCGCACCGGCCGCGGCTCGATCACGATGCGCGCCGTGGTCGAGGTCGAGGAGGACGCCAGGGGCCGGACCTTGCTGGTCGCCACCCAGCTCCCGTTCCAGGTGAACCCCGACAACCTCGCGAAGAACATCGCCGATCTGGCCAACGACGGCCGGATTCCCGGGATCGCCGACGTCCAGGACGAGAGCAGCGCCCGGCAGGGGCGGCGCCTGGTGATCGTGCTCAAGCGCGACGCGGTCGCCAAGGTCGTGCTGAACAACCTGTACAAGCACACCCAGCTCCAGGACACGTTCGGGGCCAACATGGTGGCGCTGGTCGACGGCGTGCCGCGGACCCTCCGGCTGGACCAGATGATCCGGCACTGGGTCCACCACCAGATTGAGGTCATCGTCCGGCGGACGAGGTTCCTGCTCAGGAAGGCCGAGGAGCGGGCGCACATCCTGCGCGCGCTGCTGAAGGCCATCGATCAGATCGACGCGGTCATCGCGCTCATCAGGGCGAGCGAGTCGGCTAACGCCGCCCGGGTGGGCCTGATGGAGCTACTCGAGATCGACGAGGTCCAGGCGACCGCGATCCTCGACATGCAGCTGCGTCGCCTGGCCGCGCTGGAGCGGCAGGCGCTGACCGATGAGTACGAGAAGCTGATGGAGGAGATCGCCGAGTACGAGGCGATCCTGGCTTCGCCGGAACAGCAGCGTCATGTGGTCAGCACCGAGCTGGCCGAGATCACCGAGAAGTACGGGGATGCTCGGCGGACCGAGATCGTCGCCTACGACGGCGACATGTCGATCGAGGACCTG
>JASHUE010000782.1:0-9434 GCA_030040195.1 Streptosporangiaceae bacterium
AAACTGCACCACCGGCTTGCCGAGAGCCATGTATTCCATGATCTTGTTCATCGTGGAGATGTCGTTCATCGCGTTGGCTTCGTCCGGGCTTACGCAGACGTCGGCGGTAGCCAGGATCGACCCGAGCTGGCGGTCGGAGGAGATCAGCCCGGTGAACTCGACCTGGCTGCCGAGCCGCAGGTCGGCGGCCCTGGCTCGCAGCCTCGCCAGTTCGGTGCCGTCGCCCACGAGCACGAACTGGACGTCGTCCCGGCCGCGCCTGACGATGTCGGCGGCTGCGTCCAGCAGGTAGTCGAGGCCGTCCTGGCTGCCCATGATGCCGACATAGCCGACCAGGTGCTTGCGACCACGGCGCCACTGGTCGTCTGGCTCGGCGCTCGCGAACCGCCCGGCTGCCGGTGCCGACCTGACCACGAACACGTTCTCCGGCCGCATCCCGCCGCGGCCAACGGCGATCGCCCGGAAGCTGCCATTGGTCTCGATCGAGACCGTGGCGAACCGGTAGGTGAGCCGCTCAAGGCTGGTCATCAGCCGGACGAGGCGGCTGCCTGGCTGCCTGCCCTTGGCCACCATCAGCTCCGGGCAGGCATCGTGGTGGTCATAGATGAGTCGCGCGCCGAGTGCCAGCAGCGGCAGGGCGCACAGGAACAGCAGGTCAGGCGGATTGCAAATGTGCACGATCGCGATGCGCCGGCGCATGCGCACGCTCAGGGCGAGCAGCGCCTGCGAGATGACCGCGATCGAGTACTCGAGCAGGTACGCGGCGACGCTGGCGTCAGCCTCGGGCCCTGGCGCGTACCGGTAGACCCGGATCCCGTCGATAACCTCGCGCCGCCGCGGGTAGCGGCTGGTGCGCGGGCAGATGACATGCACCTCGTAGCCGACGGCGGCAAGACTCGTGGCTTCCTGCCAGACTCGCCGGTCGAATGGCACCGGCAAGTTCTGCACGAGGATCAGCACACGCGGAGATCTCGACCGGTTTGCGCGGAACGTCAAGCGGCCTCGCGCAGCTTTGCGCAGGCCAGGTTCGGGATGCGCCGATGTTCTGATCAAGGCACCTAGTCCCTTGCCGATCTCGCCCCGAGTCGCATCCTGCCGGATGACGTTCGATCACGGATGCCCAACCGCTAATAGGACGTATGGCGAGGTCAAGAGGATGACAGCGCTGCCTTCCTGAGTGCCTGTTCTCCAGGAGTGCCCTCCTGCCGACTGGCGCGGAGGACATAGGCTGGCCGGACACCGTATCAGCGGGCCGGCCGGTACCGCGCTGACCCACGGGTGGAGTGAGAGTTGACGGTGCGCAACGACGGAGAGCTCAGCTTCCAGCTGGCTGAGGCCGCTGGCCGGCTCCTCCTGGACGTGCGTGCGGCCGACGGCGATCCTGCCGCGCTGCGGGCCGCCGGAGACAGGCAGTCGCATGAGTTCCTGGTAGCCGAGTTGGCCCGGCTCAGGCCCGGCGACGCGGTCCTGTCCGAAGAAGGCTCCGATGACCTGGCCCGGCTTTCGGCGCGGCGCGTCTGGATCGTGGACCCGCTCGACGGCACCAGGGAGTTCGGCGAGCTGGACCGTAGCGACTGGGCCGTCCACGTGGCGCTGTGGGCTGACGGAGATCTCGCGGCGGGCGCGGTGGCGCTCCCGGCGCAGGGCAGAGTGCTGAGTACGGCCGCGACGTCACAGGCGCCGGTCCCGCGGGCCCCGTCGGCCGGCTCGGGGAGGCCGCTTCGGCTGCTGGTCAGCCGGTCCCGGCCGCCCGCGTTCATCGAGGCCATGGCCGAGGATCTGGGCGCTGAGCTCGTTGGCATGGGCTCGGCCGGGGCCAAGGCAGCCGCCGTGATCATGGGTGAGGCCGATGCCTACGTACACAGCGGTGGGCAGTACGAGTGGGACTCGGCCGCCCCTGTAGCCGTGGCCCGGGCCGCCGGCCTGCACGCTTCGCGGATTGACGGTTCCGCGCTCCGGTACAACCAGGCGGACCCGTCGGTGCCTGATATCCTCATTTGCCCGCTCGAGCTGGCGGACCGGTTGCTCAGCGCGATCGGCCGGGCACAGTCAGCCGACGGACCAGGCCAGCGCGGGCCCGAGCCCGTTCCCCTCCATCACCGCCTGCCCACCGAACCGGAGCATTGCTAATGGCGCCGAGCCGCACCGACTACCTGATGTCTCAGCTTGACGTGCTCGAGGCCGAGTCGATCCACATCTTCCGTGAGGTGGCGGCCGAATTCGAGCGGCCCGTCCTGCTGTTCTCGGGCGGCAAGGACTCCATCGTCATGCTTGCGCTGGCCGAGCGCGCGTTCTGGCCGGCCCGCTTCCCCTTCCCGATCATGCACGTCGACACCGGCCACAACTTTCCCGAGGTACTGGAATTCCGCGACCTCCGGGTTTCCGAGCTCGGGGCCAGACTGGTTGTGGCATCGGTCCAGGAGTCGATTGACGCCGGACGGGTCGTCGAGGAGACCGGCCGGTTCGCCAGCCGCAACCGGCTGCAGACGACCACGCTGCTCGACGCGATCGCCGATAACCGGTTTGACGCAGCCTTTGGCGGGGCCCGCAGGGACGAGGAACGGGCCAGGGCTAAGGAACGCGTCTTCTCCTTCCGTGACGAGTTTGGCCAGTGGGATCCGAAGAACCAGCGCCCCGAGCTGTGGAACGTCTATAACACCCGCATCCGTCGTGGCGAGCACATCAGGGTGTTCCCGCTGTCGAACTGGACCGAGCTGGACATCTGGCATTACATCGCCAGAGAGCAGCTGGAGATCCCGTCGATCTACTTCGCGCACGCCCGCACGGTCTTTGAGCGCGACGGGATCCTGCTCGCCGACAACGAGTTCGTGGTCAGGGGCGAAGATGAGCCCCTGTTCGAAGCGCGCGTCCGGTACCGGACCGTGGGCGACATGACCTGCACCGGCGCAGTGCAGTCGACGGCGATAACGGTCGAGGCCGTGATCTCCGAGATCTCGGTGACCAGGATCACCGAGCGCGGCCAGACCCGAGCCGACGACCGGGCCAGCGAATCGGCGATGGAAGACCGCAAGCGGGAGGGTTACTTCTGATGACGGGCACGCACCCGGACGCGGCTAACCCGGCGGAGATCGGCCGGCACACGGACATCCTGCGGCTCGCCACGGCCGGCTCGGTCGATGACGGCAAGAGCACCCTGATCGGGCGGCTGCTCTTCGATTCCAAGGCGATCTTCGAAGATCAGCTGGCCGCGGTGGAACGGACCAGCAAGGAACGCGGCGAGGACTACACGAACCTCGCGCTGCTGACCGACGGTCTGCGGGCCGAGCGCGAGCAGGGCATCACGATCGATGTCGCCTATCGCTATTTCGCCACTCCGCGGCGCAAGTTCATCATCGCCGACACCCCGGGGCACATCCAGTACACCCGCAACATGGTCACCGGCGCCTCCACCGCTGACCTGGCCATTGTGCTCGTGGACGCCAGGAACGGGCTGACCGAGCAGAGCCGCAGGCATGCGTTCCTGACTACCTTGCTCCGGGTTCCGCACCTGGTCCTGGCGGTGAACAAGATGGACCTCGTCGACTACGGCCAGGAGGTCTTCGACGAGATTGCCGAGGAGTTCACCTCGTTCGCGGCCAAGCTGGAGATCGGCGACCTGACCTTCATCCCGATCTCGGCCCTGCACGGCGACAACGTGGTCCAGCGGTCGGCCAACATGCCGTGGTACGACGGACCGTCGCTGCTGCATCACCTTGAGCACCTGCACATCGCCTCGGACCGCAACCTCATCGACGTGAGGTTCCCTGTCCAGTACGTCATCCGCCCGCATCAGGCCACCGACCCGCAACTGCACGACTACCGCGGCTACGCCGGCCAGGTGGCCGGCGGCGTCCTCAAGCCGGGCGACGAGATCATGCACCTGCCGTCCGGCCTGACCACGACGATCAAGCGGATCGATACGGCCAGAGGGCCGGTGCCAGAGGCTTTCCCCCCGATGTCGGTTACCCTTCTGCTCGCCGACGACTTGGACGTGTCCCGTGGTGACATGTTCTGCCGGCCGCACAACCAGCCGGCCTCAACCCAGGACATCGAGGCGATGGTGTGCTGGATGACCGATGCCCGGTCGCTGGTGCCTGGCAACCGCCTCATGGTGAAGCACACGACCAGGACGGTGAAGGCCATCGTTCGGGACCTGCACTACCGGCTCGATGTCAACACGCTGCACCGGGACGAGACCGCGACCGAACTCAGGCTGAACGAGATCGGCCGGGTGACGCTGCGGGTCACCCAGCCCGTGTTCTGCGACTCCTACGCCCGCAACCGGCTGACCGGCGGCCTGATCCTCATCGACGAGGCGACCAGCGCCACCGTCGCTGCCGCGATGATCACCGATAACTGACCGGGGCGGCGGACCGGCCCGCCGGTCGCGGCCGGCCGGTCAGACCCTGACCCAGATGTACTGCGTGACGGTATCGTTACCGTTCGGAATGGCGTCCGCCAGCCGGTAGAGCGGGTCGGTGGTCAGCGTGCTTGCGAGGACCTTGTCGACGCCTGGCGTCGTCTGGAAGTTGTAGGCAACGACCTGGAAATATCCCGCCCTGATCGCCGCGACATAGCCCGCGTTCCCGGTCAGGAACTTTCCCTGCTGGTTCACGAACCCGATGTAGTACGTCGAAGTGAACTGGTCGGGCTGGGCGTCCGCGTCGTGACGCAGGTAGTAGATGGGGACCTCGTCGACCTCCACCAGGTAATGGGCGCCCGGCTGGAGGTAGTGGGCGAAGTCGTCAACGAAGATCGCCGAGTTAGGCCACGAGTTGAACAGGTTGTTTGCCTGGGTCATGCCGAGCGCCATGGTCGCGCCCCACACCGCGATGCCGACCTGCGCGCGCCGGAAGTGATCACCGACGACCCTCGCCAGGCCCACTCCCGCGATCGGCGCGGCCAGGAACAAGCCGAAGCCGATGTGCTTCCACAGCGAGACGACGGTATGGATGCGGATCTGCTCCGCGGGCGCCAGCAGGACGCTGCCCGCCATCACGATCCCGAGGCAGGCCCGGCGCAGGCGGCTTCCGCCGGGAGCGATCTGCTCGCCCGGCTCGGTATAAGGCCGGATCGCGTAGCCGATCGCGCCGATGACCGCGAGCACGAACGGCAGGCCCGCCCACTGCAAGCTGTCCCACAGCAGGCTGCCCGTGGACGACGTTCCCTCGAATCTCTCCAGCGTGGTGAAGCTGATGCCGTGCCGGTAGTTGGGGCCTGACAGGTAAAAGGCGGAGGCCAGCATCGCGGCGATAGTTGCGCCGAGTGCGACGGGCGAGATGAGCGCCTTACGGCCACGGGACGGCCAGGCCGCCAGCCCTGCGATCACGACGATGCTGGGCACGAACAGCAGCGAGGCATACTTTGTCGCGACCGCCAGCGACGCCGGCAATGCCGCGAGCAGGTACACGGGCCACCTGAAAGTGGCGGTCCTGATCACGATCCAGGTCGCCGCCGCCAGCAAGAGCAGGGCCGACGCGTCATAGGTGGCCAGGTTGCCAAGGAAGAGGGTCGGCTCGGTGACGGCGAAGATGACGGCCGCACAGAGGCCAACGCGCTCATTGAAGAGCCGGCGGCTCAGCGAGTACAGCAGCGCGGTGGTTCCCAGCATCTCGGCCAGGCTGACCGCCCTGGCGGCATTCAGCCCGCCGATGCTGTCGGCCAGCGCGGCCAGCGGTGGATACAGCACCGGAGCGCCGGAGAAGTACGAGGCGTAGTTGCCCTGCAGCGCCGTGCCATGCAGCCAGTGAGAGATTTCCAGGTGTCCGACGTAAATGTAGAGAGCCTCGTCCTCGAAGGCGGTGTTGTGCATCCGCAGCGACAGCAGCGCTTGCAGGATCAGCACGCACAGCACGACGGCCCGGCTGACCCACGTGCGCCGGCCGGAGGACGGCGGCGGTTCCTCGGCTGCGGGTATCCCGGGGATTGCTTCGAGGACCTTGGTGGTCTCGGTCTCGCCGGCCTCATCGATCGACTCCAGGAGGCTGGAGACGCTCGCCTGCGCCAGCGGATCCGACTCGAGCTTCGGCGTCGCGAACAGCATCGTCTCGGCATCGGGTGACTGACCGGGCCGGACGTCGTCGGCGAGCGAGTGCCGGGCTGATCGGGGCGATCTGCGCGTGGCGGTCGACCGGTGCCGCTGGCTGCTCATTGACCGACGCTGGCCAGCGGCAGCTTCGCGAGGGCAGCGGCGAGGTCGGCCCGGACCTGCGGCCTTGACTCGATCCGCCAGTCGATGCCGCCCTTGTCGAAGTCAAACCAGATGAAGCCGAGGACATCGCTGTGGCTGGCCACGCCCTCGACCAGGCTCAGGGTGCTGGGGCCCTCGGCCGGTCCCGTCTCGACCGACGTCTCGGCGATGATGAAGGGCTTATTGGTGAAGCGCCGGATCTCGCGCATTGTCGGGTCGAAGACCCCGGCGAACGTGTGCGGCCCGGTCAGCGCAAAGTAGCCGGTGAGCCCGATCCAGGTTACGTAGGCCGCGCCGGGCCAGTAGGGCCTGAGCTGTACCTGCGGCACCGGATTGATGACGTTCGGATTCCACACCCAGATCACGTCGTCCGCGCCGGCCGCGGCGAAGAGATCGTGAATATGGCGCCAGGCGGCGACGAACGTGGCCGCAGGAGTCTGCTCGGTCCCCCAGGGATACCAGTTGCCGTTCATCTCGTGGCCGAAGCTGATCGCGACGGGCAGTCCGAGCGCCCGGATGGCCCTCGCGAACCTGGTGATGTACCCGTCACTAGCGCCGGCGGCGATCTGCTGCACCGACATGCTGAACGGCTCCCAGGCTATGTAGTACAGGGCACCGTAGCTCCACGCGTTGACCGCGGCAGCGGCGTCGAACGGCGCGCCCCATGCCACGTACTGGCCGGCCAGGTTGGGCTTGCGGCCGATGCTCGCGGCGATGTCAATCAGAGGTATGAGCGAATTGGGCTCGGCGTCCGCCTCGATTCCGATGAATTTCCGTCCCGCGGGATCGACGAGCGCCTGGAAGTTGTAGCGCTTGGCCGCCGCGGGAACCTGGGTCGGCGCGGGCTGAGCAGCGACGGTAGGGGCGGCCCCGGTCGATCCAGGCGCGTTCAGGCCGCACCCGCTCAGCAGCGCGCCGAGCGTCAGTGCAGTCAGCGCCGTGGTAGCAAGCCTGCCGGTCATAGCTTCTCGGCGGCCCTGGGCTGGATGAGGATGCGGCCAACGACGATGACCTGGAAGACGCCGAGCACGAAGATCAGGTAGAAGTTGTACGCGTCCATGGTCATCATGCGCCAGAGGGCGAGCGTCGCCCAGAACGCCGACGTGCCGAAGCTCCAGCCGATGAGGCCGACCCACAGCCGCCGCCGCCCGTCCTGTCGCTTCGCGCCCGAGCCGGACGGCTGCCAGCCCCGCAGCCGGCCGCGCGCCTGGTCCCAGAACGCGAACGCGTGGGCCCAGCCGGAGAGCACCCGCACTGACCAGGCCTCAAGGCGGTATGGCGAGCGGTGCCACATCGGGTAGATCACTCCGGCGTAGAACAAGACGGGCGCTATGAAGATCATGTTCTTGAGGAGCAGGTAGTTCGGCCCGAGGATGAGAATGCCGAGCGCCAAGAGCGGCGCGACGAAGGTGAAGACAGCCGTGTAGATGTATCCCACGCAGCCAGACAGGTAGCACAGGCGGGTATAGAGCGGGACCTTCCGCCGCCAGAATTTCGAGTCGCCGAGCAGGCTCATCGTGCCCGAGCACCAGCGGTACTGCTGGTTGACGAAGGCCAGGAGGCTGTCCGGACAGTTGCCCGTGGACAGTGCGATCGGGATGTAGACCAGGCGCCAGCCACGCAGGTAGAGATCGAAGCCCGTGTGCAGGTCCTCGGAGTGGTGCGCCAGGGCCATGCCGTCATTCTGCTTGAGCGCCGTGCGGCGGTAGATTGCGCAGCTACCGACGCAGATTGCGCCACCCTTGTTCGCCCTGGCCGTCTGGATCGACCGGTAGAACAGTTCCTGGATCGACCCGGCGCCGCGCTCGATCCAGGTCTGCTCGTCCTCGACGTGGAAGAACTGCGGGGTCTGGACGATGCCGGCGTCCGGGTAGCGGTCCATGTACGGCAGCGTCTCGTTGAGCAGGTCCGCGCGCGGAGCGAAGTCGGCGTCCAGGAGCAGGATGTACTCGCCTGACGAGATCCGGTAGCCGTACCTGAGATTGCCTGACTTCAGATACCAGCCCCGGTTCGGCCGGGATGCGTAGGCAAAGCCAAACTCCCGCGCCATGGCCCTGACCTCGGGCCGGGCCGCGTCGTCCAGAACGTATGGCGTCAGGGCGCCCCGGTAGGCAGTCCTCAGCGCGTCGACGTGAGTCCAGGAATTGCGCAGGATCTCCATCGGCTCACCGCACGTCGGCATGAATACGTCGACCGCCGGATACCACAGCGGATGCCAGTCGGAGACGAGCTTCTTGTGTGCGGCCAGATCGAAGCTCCGGCTCATGCCGTCGACGACGAGCGAGAGCAGGAAGCACAGGGTCCCGAACACCATGAACGGCGCGTAGAACAGGAACCAGTGCGAGTCCTCGAACATTCTGATCTGGCTGTACACCAGCGGCGGGAACGTCAGGAGGGTGCAGACCGTCAGGACCCATGCGTGCCGCCGGACGTAGGAGTACTTTTCCTTGTCGGTCGGCGGGCGGGGCAAGACGACCTCGGGCGCGGCCGACGGCGAACTCGCGGGCGGGCGGGCGCCCTCGAGCGGCCGAGCCTCGCGCGGCCGCGCGGCCCCGAGCGGCCGACCCTCAGGCGCCGGGGTCCCGGGCCTCTGGTCCTCGAGTTGCCGGCCCTCGAATTGCCGAGTCTCGGGCTGCCCGGCCGGCTTGGAGGGCCGGGCGTGCTTGGCCGGTGCGCGATGCCGGGCTGGGGTGGGTTCGTTGTCGGGGCGTGCCCGCCTGGCGACTACAGCCATCGGCCCCTCGCTCACGCTCCCGTTGCCCCAGAAAAACCCGGATGAACCGGATATTATTACGAAAGTTACGTAGCGGTGTAGCCGCTACATCATGAGATCGTAAGCGGACACAGATCATCTCTGCCATCAAAAACGCGATATCCACATCAGCCCAACATCAGGCGTACGCTGCTATTTTCGGCCGGAAGCCGTGAACGTCCTGAGCGCCAGCCAGGTGCCAGCCGACGGTCCCGGTGGGCCGGAACATCCGGCGATCCGGGCGTGATCCAGGCGTAACACCTAACTCGGTATAAGTTAGGGGCTTCAGTTATCCCGGGACCTGGCCAGCCTCGCCCGCGGCAGTGAGCAGCCGCGAAGAGTAGCTGCGGGTTACGCACTTGGTTTGGTACAGCTTGGGGGTGTTGTGGCGTCGCTTCCTGGCATCATCTCGGCGATGCGCGCAGCGGTGCCGGCGGGGCGGCCGGCCATCGGCGAGCGTGAGCGCGCGAAACTGCAGGCCCTGACCCGGGC
>JASHUE010000783.1:0-2651 GCA_030040195.1 Streptosporangiaceae bacterium
CCGTCGAGCCGCCTGCCGTCGAGCCGCCTGCCGTCGAGCCAGCCGCGGTGTCGGCACCGGCGGTACTGGCGGCGGCGGCCGCAGTGGAGACACCGGCCGACACGGTCGAGTCCGTCTCCCAGGCACCATCGGACTTGGCCGGGCCGCGGCGCGTGACCGGCGAGACGCCCGAGGGCGAACCGGCTCTCGACGCCGACGACCAGACCAGCGATGGGGACTTGGGCAGCCGGGATGACTCGGGGAGCGCCGACGCGGGCGACGACCGCTCCGCGCCTGGCGAGGCAACCGATCCGGAGATGCCGGTCTTTCACCGGATGTGGAGCTCGCCGGCGCCACCGGCTGGCCAGTGACGGCCAGCTCCAGGCCGGCAGCCGCCCTGATGTCTCCTATTCGCGGCCGAGCAGCGCAGTGGCGATCGCGGCGATGCCCTCACCCCGGCCGGTCAGGCCGAGGCCATCGGTCGTGGTCGCTGATAGGCAGACGTCGGCGCCGCCGAGTGCCGCGGACAGGGCCTGCTGAGCTTCCTCACGCCGGACCGAGATCCTGGGACGGTTGCAGATGACCTGGACGGCCACGTTCCCGATCTGGAAGCCCGCCTGTATCACCAGCCTGCGCGTCTCAGCGAGCAGGTCAGATCCTGAGGCGTTCGCCCACTCGGGACGGTCGGTTCCGAACTGACCGCCGAGGTCGCCAAGACCGGCTGCCGACAGGAGCGCGGAGCAAGCAGCATGTGCCGCCACGTCACCATCGGAATGGCCGGTGAGTCCGGGCTCACCCGGCCAGAGCAGACCGGCGAGGTAGAGCTGCCGACCAGCGCCAACAGGGTGCACGTCCACACCGATCCCGACGCGCGGCAACAGGCCAGGCATCAGGCGTCAGGACGCGAGAATCTCGTCGAGCAGGGCCTCGGCCTTGTCCTCGTTGGTCTTCTCGGCCAGCGCGAGTTCGCTGACGAGAATCTGCCTGGCCTTGGCCAGCATGCGCTTCTCGCCGGCCGACAGGCCGCGCTCGCGATCACGGCGCCACAGGTCGCGGACTACCTCGGCGACCTTGTTGACATCGCCTGAGGCAAGCTTCTCCAGGTTGGCCTTGTACCGTCGGGACCAGTTAGTCGGCT
The DNA here is from genome assembly GCA_030040195.1 of Streptosporangiaceae bacterium. Classification (GTDB taxonomy): domain Bacteria; phylum Actinomycetota; class Actinomycetes; order Streptosporangiales; family Streptosporangiaceae; genus JAJYUU01. Next base: position 1,118 of record JASHUE010000783.1, read on the forward strand.
CCTCGGTATACGGGGCGCGCAGCACCTCGAACACCCGCTCAAGCCCTTCCTGTCCGACCACGTCCCGCACGCCAACCAGCTCAGCGTTATCGGCGGGAACACGCACAGTCAGGTCGCCCTTGTCGACCTTGAGCACGAGGTAAGTCTTATCCTCACCCTTGATCGAACGGGTCTCGATCTCTTCGATCCGAGCAGCCCCATGGTGGGGGTAGACGACGGTGTCGCCGACCTTGAAAGACATGTGGCATGTACCCCTTCCGCTGACACCCATCTTATCACGGGCGGCCGAGGTGATTAGCCCTCCTTAACGGGCAAAGATGCAGGTCAATGGCGCAGATAGCGCTCGGTGGAAATTGTCGCGGCCGACTCGACCCGGCGGCTGTCACGCCCGGCGTCCGGCTGATCACAAATCGATGGAGGGCTGACTGCGCGGCCCGGACCCCTCCTGGACCATACTGAGAGGAGGGACTTCGAACCTGCCGGGGAGGTGCACGTGAGTCCTGGCAGCGACCCGGATCGGGACGACACGGGCCTGCCGCCGGTCGACATCGAGATTCCCGACGACGCTCGGGAGCTCGACCGGGACGTGCAGGCGTACCACCGCGAGCAGCGGGCCCTGCGGCGCAATCGGCGCAGCCGGCGCCTGCATGGTGTGCTGTCCAGGGACAGCATGGTGGTGCCGCTACTGATCTGCTGCCTGGTATTCGCCCTCATCTCCGGGACGCTGCTGACCTTGTTCACGGCGACCTCCATCGATCAGGGCATGCCGGGGCAGAGCACCCCCGGAGCCCTCCCCGCTCCGGTCATGAGGGAAGCGCCCGGCCTGGCCGGCGATGCCGTGATTGTGTCGGGTAGCCGGCGCGAGCTGCGTTCGCTGGGGCCGGCCGTGCTGTTGATGGTCCCCGCGAGATGCTCCTGCACCGCGCAGGCCACGGAGCTCGCTAACCTCGCTCGTGTCGACGGGGTGGACGACTACCTGCTCTATACCGGCCGCAGTTCGGTCCAGGCTCAGCGGCTCGCCGTAGAACTCGGCCACGACATCGTGCTGGCCCGGGACGTGACGGGCAGGCTCGACAACAATACCTACATCGGGCTGACCGCGTTCGTCGTGACCGCGCGGGGCTCGGTCTCCTACTTCCAGCGACTGGACACCAGCCAAGACCTGCCAATGGTTCTGCACAACGTGTGAGCCGAGGCTCAGATCGCCGCTGACTGCAGGCGAGAACTGGCCTTGGCAGTCTGCGGGCGGGCATACAGCCGGGCCGGCGCCAAGCTCATTCGGGCCTATGGCTACGCTTTCCGACGTCCGGAGGACCTGCCTCGTGACGAGGGGAGCACTGCAGTGATCAGGAGCGCCGGTGTCGGCCAGCCCTGGGGTAACGCACGGCTGCGCCGGCTGCTGATCGTTTCGATCGCCGCGCTGATCCCGGTGCTCGCCGGCTGCGAGGCCGGAGACAACGCGCCCACCCTCGGCTTCCACTACCCAACCGAGGCGGCCGGGACCGTGGCCGGCGAACTGTCCATCCGGAACGTC
>JASHUE010000784.1:0-5538 GCA_030040195.1 Streptosporangiaceae bacterium
TCTGCGTGCCGGTGATGGACGCTGACCCACAGCGGCTCGAGCAATGGCAGGTCGCCCGCGGTGCCGCGGCGCAGCTCTACTGTCTCGGCCATCCCGGGATCGTGCCATATCGGGTGTGACCGACATCACGGTGGGTGGAAATATGCGGTTCGCCCGGCCAGGATGGGCCCATGAGTTCACTGCGCGACGACGCTAACAGGCTGGCTGGGGAGATAACCGGGCTACGGCACGCCATTCACCGCGAGCCCGAGATAGGCCTCGACCTGCCGAAGACTCAGCAGAAGGTGCTGGCGGCGCTGGACGGCCTTCCGCTCGAGGTTTCCCCGGGCCAGCAGCTTTCCTCAGTCACGGCCGTACTCAGGGGGGCCAGGCCAGGGAAGACCGTTCTGCTGCGCGGCGACATGGATGCGCTCCCGGTCACCGAGCGCAGCGGAGTCTCCTACACCTCGGAGGTACCCGGCGTCATGCACGCGTGCGGGCATGACACGCACGTTGCGATGCTGGCCGGCGCCGCCAGGCTCCTGTCCGCGCGGCAGGAGGAGCTGGCCGGCAACGTGATCTTCATGTTCCAGCCAGGGGAGGAGGGCTGCGGCGGGGCCCGGCTGATGATCGAGGAGGGCGTTCTCGACGCGACCGGGGAGCGCCCGGCGGCCGCCTTCGCGCTGCACGTCGCATCGGCGGAGTTGCCGGGCGGGGTTTTGTCGAGCCGGGGCGGGCCCGTGCTAGCCGCCTCCGATGCGCTGGAGGTCACCGTGCACGGCCGCGGCGGCCACGGCTCGCAGCCGTTCCGGGCCGCCGACCCCATTCCCGCGGCCTGCGAGATCGTCCTCGCGCTCCAGACGATGGTGACCCGCAGATTTGACGTGTTCGATCCGGTCGTCATCACCGTCGGTAGTCTGCACGCCGGAACGGCCAAGAACGTGATCCCGGACGACGCGAGCTTCCTCGGAACCGTCCGTACACTGTCCGCGGGAAACCGGGCCGTCGTCCGCGAGGCCGCCGTCAACCTGATCCACAAGATCGCTGAAGCGCATGGCCTGTCGGCCGAGGCCGAGTTCGTCCAGGGTTACCCGGTGACCGTCAACAACCCGGCGCAAGTCGCCGTCGCCGAACAGGTCATCGCGGCCACGCTTGGCGCTGACCGGTACGTCGTGCAGCAGAACCCGGACCCGGGCTCGGAGGATTTCTCCTACGTCCTCGAGCAGGTGCCGGGGGCGTTCATCAGCCTCGGCGCGTGCCCGCGAGGGGCAGACCCCGGCCGCGCCCCGGCCAATCACAGCGCGGAAGCGGTATTCGACGACGCGGTGCTGGGCGACGGCGCCGCCGTGTACGCCGCGCTCGCCCTCCGGACACTGGCGTGAGGGTGTGCTTCTCGCTCAGCCCTCGCGGCGCGCTGACGCTGCGGCTCGCTCGGACCGATACAGGTTGCCCAGGGCAAGCGTCCTGATAAGAAGAGAGCAAGGTAGCTGACGGCCGGAGGGTCCCGCGGAGCGCGCGGGCGGTGAGCTCCCGGCCAGGAAGGAGCCGGCCATGAAGGTTCCGCTCACGATCGGGGACTATCTTCGCCGCGGCGCGGCCGTGTACGGCCACCGCACGGCCGTCTTCGATGAGCCAGGCACCGCGGGATCGCTGGGCAGCCTCAGCTACGCCGAGCTGGAGAGCCGCGCCCGCGGGATGGCGCTGGCGCTGGACGAGATGGGCGTGCCGCACGGCGAGCGGGTCGCGATCGTCAGCCCGAACGCCGCCCGGTTCCTCATCTCCTTTTTCGGGATCAGCGGCTACGGCCGGATCCTGGTGCCGATCAACTACCGGCTGAATGCCGACGAGATCGGCTATATCGTCGGCCACTCGGGGACGTCGGTGCTGCTGGTCGACCCGGAGTCCGAGGAGAGTCTGCGCGACGTGTCCGCCAAGCACAAGATCGTGCTGGACGGGACGACCGACGCGGCCCTGTTCGCGCCTGCGGCCGCCGGAGCGCAGCCCGCGATCTGGCCGGCGGACGAGGACGTGACCGCCAGCATCAATTACACCAGTGGCACCACGGCCCGCCCGAAGGGCGTCCAGTTGACGCACCGCAACTGCTGGCTGAACGCGGCCACCTTCGGCTGGCACACTGCCCTCACCGACCGGGACGTGTTCCTGCACACGCTGCCGATGTTCCATTGCAACGGCTGGGGCATGCCGTACGCGGTCACCGGGATGGGCGTGCCGCAGGTGGTCGTGCGCAAGATCGACGGCGAGGAGATCCTCAACCGGATCGAGGCCCACGGGGTGACGCTGATGTGCGGCGCCCCCGCAGTGGTGGCGGCCATCCTGACCGCCGCGGCCGACCGGCGCGCCGCGGGGCGCGACGTGCCGGGTGCGGGCACGGTACGGATCGTGGTGGCGGGCGCCCCGCCGCCATCAAAGACGATCGAGCGCGTCGAGGCCGAGCTGGGCTGGGAGTTCATCCAGATCTACGGCCTGACGGAGACCGCCCCACTGCTGACCATCAACCGCGCGCCGGCCGAGTGGGACGACCTGCCGCCGGCCGAGCGCGCCCGGCTGCAGTCGCGAGCCGGCGTCCCGGCCATCGGAGTCGAGATCGAAACCGACGAGGAAGGCGAGGTGCTAGCCCGGTCCAACCATGTATTCGACGGCTACTGGGAGCAGCCGGACGAGTCGGCGCGGGCGCTGGCCGGCGGCTGGTTCCACACCGGCGACAAGGGGCACATCGAGGCCGGCGACTACCTGGTGATCTCCGACCGGAAGAAGGACGTCATCATCTCCGGCGGCGAGAACGTCAGCTCGCTCGAGGTCGAGGACTGCCTGTACCAGCACCCCGCGGTGGCGGAGGCAGCGGTCATTGGCGTGCCCGACGCGCGGTGGGGCGAGACGGTGAAGGCGCTGGTGGTGCTGCGAGCAGGCAGCACCACGAGTGAGGCCGATCTGATCGAGCATTGCCGGGCGCGGCTCGCGCACTTCAAGTGCCCGACATCGGTCGACCTGAGGGACGTGCTGCCCCGCACGGCGACCGGCAAGCTGCAAAAGTTCAAGCTGCGGGAGCCGTTCTGGGCTGGATTCGAGCGCAAGGTCAATTAAGGGAACGAGGCGGGCCCGGCCTGCTTCTCGCCCAGCCCTCGAGGCGTGCTGATGCGCCGCCTTCTCGCGCCCCTACGTGCCGAAAAGCGGTCAGACGAGATCTTTTCCAGCCGCCGGCCTTCGTAGTAGTCTCCGTTCGCGCCCGTTTGCGGGGCGTATGCCCGGACTGCTGCCTGCCACTTCCGCGGGCCCGCGGCCAGCGTTATGCCGGCGCGGGCCCGTCGTGGCTGCGCACAGGAAGCTTTGACCGCACGGCAGAGAGGCCTGCAAGTGGCGACTAGCGATGCATCGGATGTCCTGAGCGGCAGCGACCCTTCGGTGACGGCCGTCGAGCGACGCGGCATCGAGCACATCCCGCAAGCCGACAGATGGGGCAAGCCGAGCAACCTGTTCTGGATGTGGGCAGGCGGGGTGTGGAACGTCGAGTTCGTGGTCTACGGCGCGATCGGTGTCCTGATCTTCGATCTCGATTTCGCCCAGGCGGTCGGCGTCATCGTGATCGGCAACCTGTTCTACGTCCTCACCGGCCTGGCCAGCCTGCAGGGACCCGAGGCGGGCACGACGGTCTTCGCGATCAGCCGGGCCCCATTCGGGCCGCGCGGCAACAAGCTGCCATCGTTCTTCAACTGGGTGACCCAGGTCGGCTTCGAGATCGAGGGCATAGCCCTGGTCGTCTTTGCTGCCATCGTGCTGGCCACCAAGGCAGGATTCACCGCCGGCACGCCTGCGAAGATTATCTTCATCATCATCGCGGTCGCCATCCAGGCGGTGCTGCCCTGGCTGGGTCATGCGGCCGTCCTGAAGGTGCTGCGCTGGCTCGCCCTGCCGTTCGTGGTCCTGTTCGCGGTCATGGCCGGCCTCACAGTCTCCAAGGTGAACCTGCACGTGCCCGCGCACGGGGCAAGCTGGGGAGCGCTCACCATCTTCCTCGCCCTGGTGATCTCGGCCGGCGGGCTCGGGTGGACGGAGAACGGCAACGACTACTCGCGGTACCTGCCGCGTGCTGCCGACAAAAAGAGCATCGTGCTGGCGGTCGCGCTGGGAGGCGCGATCCCGTCGGCGCTGCTCGAGATCCTCGGCGCGGCCGTGGCTACCGGAGTGCCGAGCGCGACGACGGTGCCCGGACTGCTCACCGGATACGCCGGCTGGTTCATCTGGCCCTTCGCGATCTTCGCCATCTTCCAGCTGTTCGCGATCAACACGCTCGACCTCTACTCGTCCGGGGTCACTCTGCAGAGCCTGATTCCGAGGCTGAAGCGGCTGCACTGCGTGGCCATCGACACGGTCGTCGCCGGGGCGATTGCGGCCTACGCCGTGTTCTCGTCGCACTTCTACACGCTGCTGTCCGACTTCCTCCTGTTCATCATCTTGTGGCTGGGTCCGTGGTGCGCGATCTTCCTTGTCGATAGCTTCCTGCGCCGTAACCGTTATGACCACGACGCGTTGCTGGACGAGAGCAGCCGCAGCAGGTACTTCCGCCGTCGTGGCGTGTACTGGCCGGCGATCATCGCGCAGATCGTCGGCATGGTCTGCGCCGCGCTGTGGCTCAACGCCTACTCGCCCTACGTCGGGTACTTCGCGGCCCGCCACGGTGGCCCGATCGGCTCGGACTTCAGCGTCTTCATCGGGCTGATCGTCGGCGGCGTCATCTACTACGTGCTGGCCAGCCGCACCGTGCGAGCCGAGGCCGAGGCAACACCGGTCGCCGAAGCGGTGCTTGGCGCCTGAGGTAGCCGAGCTGGTTAGGCGGGCCGGTCGGCTCAGCCGGGCGCGACGGTGGTCAGCTCGAACCGGTCGACGTCGACGAGGCCTCGATCGGTGATCCGCAATTCAGGTATCACGGACAGGCCGAGGAAGCTCAGTTGCATGAACGGCGCGCCGATGGTCACGCCGAGTTGGGCCGCTGCGACGTGCTCCAGGTGCTCGACGGCGGCCGCGACGGCCGCAGCAGGCCGGTCGCTCATGAGTCCGCCGATCGGCAGCGGCACTTCGCCGATGACCTGGCCGTTCAGCACGGCCACCTGGCCGCCGCCGAGTTCGGCCAGGCGGGCGACCGCCACCGCCATTTCCGCCGGCCCAGCCGGTCCGGACTCGCCCACGACCATGCAGTTGTGCGCGTCGTGGGCAACGGTGGAGGCGATGGCCCCGCGGGTCAGGCCGAAGCCGCGCACGTAGCCGAGGCCGATCCGGCCGGTGCGCAGGTGCCGTTCGGCGACGGCGATCCTGGCGACTGCCGCCGCCGGATCGGTCACATCGAGCACCAGATGCCTGGTCGTCAGCGTGTCATCGGCGATGCCGATGACCCTGGCCCGGCCGCCCGCCGGCGGCTCAAGGGTGAACGCGTCAGGGCCAGGCAGCTCCGCCAGGTGCACCGAGCCGCGCATCCAGTCCGGGGCCGCGGCGTCGGGTACCGCGCCCGGCACGATCTGGCCATCGGCCGCGACCAGGCGGCCTGCT